>JAGVWU010000032.1 GCA_018304145.1 Candidatus Pacearchaeota archaeon
TATATTAAGGGCTACATATTTATAAAGCTTTCGTTGATAAAATAGAATATAGCACTTAAGAAGTTAATAGTTATTATTTAAGACGTAGTGTAGTTAAGCATGCTAAAAGGAAATCTCTTTATGGAGGATACATAGAAAAATTAATAATAATATCTAAAAGAGATAATAAATGGATTCTCAGGCATTCATTCAGCAACATGAGCGAAAAATATGCTATAAAGCGAGTTTTCAAATCCAAAAAGATAGTGCTTTGTAAAGAAGATTATTTTTTAAATGTATTTAAGAAGTTACTTTCAAAATCAAAAATAATCGAGGTTTATGGTGGGAGTTCTAGTGGAAAAAATGATTTTAAATATTCTCTATCTTCCCTTGACAAAGGAATAAATGATTTGATTGGAGGAGATTTTGAATTTATGTTCAAAGATGAGAAAACAATTAATGGATTGAGCCACATAAAATTTAACTTTCTCGATAATGAAATTTCCTATGAGATTCGTCCACATTTATTTAATGTTATACATCTTAAACTAAATACCGGTGGAATGAGTCCAAGTGAGATATGAGATATAAGTAAGCTACTAAAAGATAATTTTAAGTTAGAAGATGATGTTTATATTTATAGTCCGAAAGACAGGCCAATAAGATTAAGTTACATTCTTAATTCAAATAGACTAAAAGAAGTGGACTTGTCTATTTTATCCAAAGATGTAGAGTATCTGAAGAAACTAAAGATAATAACTCCCAATTACAAAGACCCCTATAGAGTTTGCCAAAATGATGATTGTGTCTGTTCTGAAGATAAAGAATTATTTGAATCTTATACAAAAATTTGTACTCATTGTACATCTAAGCTAGTGAGAATTGGTTCAGAAGCAATAATCAATCGAAATATATTTGGAATTAAAAAAATGATAAAAGAAATTTTACTATCCATAGGGTTCAAATATCAAAAAGATATTGTCAAACAGTTTAACCAAACTAAAATCGAGTTTATGAAGTTCAGTGATAAGAATAATAATAATTTTTTAGTCTATCCTACCGACAAGAAGAGCAGCTTAGATAAGTATGCCTTAATGTTTAGTGAACGGACATTGCCAGTTTTGTTTGTTACATTAAAGAGTGAAGTTGCAAATGATTTAGTCTTTAAAGATTATTCAATCGGGCTTACTAACTTTCCAGAACTCTTTTTGAAATATGAATTTAAAGAACGAATAGACTTTGATGATTATCTAAAAGATTTAATTGTTAAGTATGAGAAATGGAAGATTATAAATTTTGGAAATGCATTAAAAACATTAAGAGATTTTTTAAATTCTAATTTTGATTTTTCTAAAATAGAAGGAAAAACTATACAAAGAAAAGGCAATACCTTTGAAAGATTAACTACTCACCTGCTGAAGGCATTGTCTAAATCGTGGGTAGAGCTAGGTCAAATTTATCAGAATAAATCTGTTCCAGACGGACTGGGATACATTAAATTTAATAGAAAATCATTTGTTTTTGGTTTTGATGCAAAGCTGAAAAAAACTACCAAATCTTCTAAAGGACTATCTCCAAAAGAAAGAGAGAATCAGGTTAAATATATTAAAGATTTCATAAATAAATCTAGAGGATATGGTGGATTAAAGAGCTGGATAATCGTAGTTAAGTCAGAAGAGGACTATAAAAAATATAAGAATTCTATTGATAAATTGAAAAAAGAGAGTAAGTTTAATAATATTATATTGCTGGGTTTGGAACCTTTGTTAAAAATATGCGAGATATATAAAGAATCAATAAAAACTGAAACTATTAATAGAGAAAGTTTTGATAATCTTTTATTCAAAGTTCTAAGACATCGAGGAGATGTAACAATGAATAAGTTAAACAAAGTACTTTTATCAATAGAGCAATTTAGAGCATTTAATGTTAGTGCATTATAAAGTAGGTTTATAATTATTATTAATATTTTATATTTTATCGTCGGGCAACCTTTAAAATCTAGCTTCTTGTTATTATATTATGAAACACATTAAGAAACAACAGGTTAGGAAAAAAGAAGTAGATAAAATATTTAATTCTTTTAGGAAGAATGACTTGTTAGAAGACAGGGCGGAGTACGATGAAGAAGATTTACAATTAGCTTATCCTCAGTTAAACAAAAAGGAAACGAAATTACTCTACCTAAAAGTTCAGAAATGGAAATACGGACAAGAGAAGAAAGATAAAAAATCTGGTTCTGGAAGTATAAACGTCTCTTGTACACCTCATAAGTAATTCTTGGTATTATTGCTAAACTAAGCTAAAAACTGCTTCAAATTAAGCTTATACATGCATTATAGGAAAGAATAAGCTATCCACTAATGGTTTATTACAGGGGGAATTCTGGTGGACTAATTGTACCTATTGTACCTGTTGTTTTCTGGGAATATGAATAGAATCTCAAAAATACAAAGTGAAACAATGTTTAAAAGCAACTTATCTATTGTTATTTCAGGAGGAATCAAAAGATAAGTTTAGCCATCATATTTTACTATTTTACACAGTAAATTATGGGACAGAAATGGGCGCTAAATTTATAATTTAACATATTTTGCCTCTTTCTTTACATAACTAAATGCAGGATGCAAGTCTTTTTCTATAATTAAATCAATCTTTCTTTTAAACACTTTTTCTAATAAATACAATAAATTTTCATAATTATCAAGGTTAATATTCTTAAAACTAACTAAAATGTCAATATCGCTTTTTTTATGTTGTTTTCCTTTAGCAAACGAGCCGAACAATCCTATCTTTTTTACTCCAAGTTCTTTTAAATTGTTTTTTTTATTCTTAATTTCTCCTATAATTTTTTTGGAGGTTAATTGTGATTTTACCATAGTCCTATTATCATTTTATTATATTTAAATACTTTTATTAACGAATAATATAACTTACTTTTTGGGATTGTATCCAAAACTTAACAATCCTTAAGAATTGTATTCAAAAGTTCTTTTTCCTGGCGGGGCTATTTCTAGTTTTTTATTATCTAAATCCTTAAAAATATACTTTATTTTCTTTCTTTATGAGAATCTTAGTCACAGGAGGTGCTGGCTTTATTGGAAGCCATGTTGCAGATTTGCTTATTGAAAATAAGCATGAAGTTTTTGTTATTGATAATTTATCTTCAGGAAGATTGGAGAATCTGAATTCCAATGCAAGATTTTTCAAAGAGGATTTATGCGATTATGAAAAAATAGAAAAAATGTTTGGAGAGAACCGGCCCGAAATTGTTTATCATTTTGCTGCACAAATAGATGTCAGAAAATCTGTTGAGAATCCTGTTTTTGACACTAAAAATAACATTCTTTCAACAATAAATATTCTGGAGCTTTGCAGGAAATATAAAGTCCAGCATTTTATATTTTCTTCAACAGGCGGGGCTATTTATGGAGATGCAGATGAAATTCCAACAACTGAAAATTATAAAGAAAAACCAATCTCACCTTATGGATGTGCAAAACTTTCAATTGAGAAATATCTTCATTATTATAACTTTGTTTATGGTTTGAAATATACTGCCTTAAGATACAGCAATGTTTATGGTCCTCGCCAAAACCCTCATGGAGAAGCAGGAGTTGTTGCAATTTTTTTAAACAATATGCTGAATGGAAAGAATCCAGTCATCTTTGGAGGAAAACAGACAAGGGATTTTGTTTTTGTTGAAGATGTTGCAAAAGCAAATATTTTGGCACTTAATGACAATAAAAGTGATATTTATAATGTTGGAACTGGAGTTGAGACAGATATAACGAAGCTTTTTTTTAAAATTAATAATTTTTTTAATAATGGATTTAAAGAAATACATTTAGAAATGAAAAAAGGTGAGCAAATGAAGAGTTGCCTTTCATTTGATAAAATAAAAGAAAATCTTGCATGGATGCCTTCTTGGAATATTGATGAGGGTTTGAAAAGAACTTATGAGTGGTTTGAAAAATCTAGGTAAAATTTCATATCATATTTCAGAATCCATGACTATCTTGTAAAAACAAAAATTTTTAAACCGTTTTATATTAAAATTGTAAATAAAGAACATGGAAAATGGGATTTGATAATAATGTTTTGATTATAGGCTATGGAGCCGTTTCTAAATGTTTTCTTCCAATATTTCTAAAAGAAATTGAAGTTCCATTGGATAGAATAACAATTTTAGATTTTGAAGATAAATCTGAACAATTAAAGCCTTTTACAGATAAGGGGATAAAATATTTTCAAAAGAAAATTACAAAAGAAAATTTAGACAAGGTTTTGAAAGAGCATGCTGGAAATGATGGCTTGATTATTGATTTAGCATGGAATATTGGGGCGAATGACATAATAACCTGGTGTCATGATAACAATTGCCTTTATGTAAATACTTCTGTTGAGATGTGGAATCCTTATGAAAATAAAACTATCTTTGAAAAAACATTATACTATAGGCAAATGCAGTTAAAAGAATTAAAATATAAATGGGGAAACAATGCAGTTACTGCTGTTGTTGACCATGGAGCAAATCCTGGGTTAATATCTCATTTTACAAAAAAGGGCATTATTGATATTGGAGAAAAATTAATCTCTGATAAAAATGTGTCATCTGAAGAGCAAGAAAAAATTAAAGAATATATAGAAAAAAGAGATTTTGCTAATCTGGCTAGAATACTCTGTATTAAAGTGATTCATTGCAGTGAAAGAGACACTCAGATAACAAATCAGCCAAAACAAGTTAATGAATTCGTAAATACCTGGAGCATAGAAGGATTCAGGGAAGAAGGAATTGCTCCTGCTGAAATGGGTTGGGGGACACATGAAAAAAATTTACCACCCTTAGCCCATCTTCCATTAACAGGGCCAAAAAACCAAATTTTTCTTTCAAAAATGGGAATAAATACAAGAGTTAAATCTTATATTCCAGAACTTGGTGCAATAGAAGGAATGATTGTTAGACATGGAGAAGCATTTGGAATTTCAGATAGATTAACGGTTTGGGCTGATGGAAAGCCGATTTACAGGCCAACAGTTCATTATGCTTATATGCCCTGCCATGAAGCACTTTCTTCTTTGGATGAATTAAGAGCAAGAAATTATGAATTACAGCCAAATCTAAGAATAATGACAAATGAGATTATATCAGGAAAAGATATATTAGGAGCATTATTAATGGGACATAAATACAAATCTTGGTGGACAGGGTCTATTTTGGATATTGATGAAGCTCGAAGAATTGCTCCAGGACAAAATGCAACAACTTTGCAGGTTGCTGCAGGAGTTATTTCTGCAATAAAATGGATGATTGACAATCCAAAAAAAGGAATCTGCCTTCCAGATGACCTGTCTCATAATTATGTACTAAATATTGCAAAACCCTACTTAGGAGAGCTTCATTCAAAACCATATAAATGGACTCCTATTGAAAGCAGAAAAGTTTTTTTCCCAGAAAATCCAGAACATAAATTAGACGATGATACTTGGCAATTTTGCAATTTCATAACACTTCCTTAGAAAAATGGATAAAGAATTCTTAAAAAAAATAGCAACCAAGAATGAAACTCCTTTTCTTATAATAGACCATGAGCAGATAAGAAAAAATTATAATGAATTCAGAAAAAGATTGCCAAGAGTTCAGATATATTATGCAATAAAAGCAAATTCCGAACCAGAAATTTTAAAAACCCTTTACAAATTAGGCTCGAGTTTTGATGTAGCATCATTAAATGAGTTTAATCTGGTTTTTAACTTAGTGAAAGACCTTGAACCCAAGGAACTGCAGAATTTTATATGGAACAATATTATCTACGCAAATCCTGTTAAAAAACCAGATTCTTTACATGTTTTAAATCTATACAAGCCTCTTTTAACTTATGATAGTTATGAAGAAATGCAAAAAATAAAAACACACTGTACAGATGCAGGATTATTGTTGAGGATTAAAATTTCAGATGAAGGTTCTGTAGTTAAATTTTCAAATAAATTTGGAATTGAACCAGAAAAAGCTGTGGATTTGATAATAGAAACTATAAAACAGGGGTTGGGCGTTGAAGGAATTAGTTTTCATGCAGGAAGCCAGTGCAATAATCCAAAAAATTTTATTAATGCATTAGAAACTGTTGCAAAAATATTTGAAGAAGTTGAATTAAAAGGTTATAAAATTGGAGAGACTGTAACTTCCAGTAATCCAATAAAAATAGTTGATATTGGGGGCGGATTTCCAGTGCAATATAATGGAAATGAACAATCTTTTAAAGAATTGACAAGTGCAATAAACAAAGCTTTGGATAAATTGTTTCCAAAAGATAAAGTTACTATATTGGCAGAGCCCGGCAGATTTATTGTTGCAAATGCTGGAACAGCTGTTTCAAGTGTAATTCTTGCGAAACATTCAATAAAGATTCCTTTATATCATATTGATGACGGAGTTTATCATACTTTCTCAGCAGTTATGTATGACCATTTTGAACTAGACTTGGAATCTGTTAGAGAGGGTGAAAAAACTGAATGCAAAGTTTTTGGCCCAACTTGTGATGGCTTAGATGAGCTTTCAGAAAATTCATATATACACAATACAAAAAAAATATTTTTGCCTAAATTATATGAAGGGGATTTAATATTTCAAAAGAATATTGGAGCTTATTCAACTGCTTCTTCAACAAGTTTTAATGGGATGCCTGGCGCAAGAATAATTCACATAAACCCAACCTAAAGCTTTATAAATAAATTCTTCGAGTAATTCTAATAAACATAGATTAATTTAATATGAAACGCTCATCAAGACGCTGGAAAAAGAAAAATCAAATGCGATGGAAATGGCAGAGAAAAAGGCTTAGAAAAGTCAAGAGAAAAAGGAAGCAAAGAAGAAATATTGTTTAAACTAATCTGGATTAATTCTATTGATAACAAGGAAAATTATATGTAATTGAAGAGACATTTTGTCTAAAAAATCTTTTCCTTTTAACTTTATCCTTAGAATATTTGCAATCAGTTAATTTTATCCCATGCCAATTATGTTTTTTAAATATTTCTTTGACGTAGTATGTAATTCAATCATAACAATATTTATAAAACAATTTTTCTATAAAAACTGATACAGGAAAAAAGTTTTAAAACTTTTTCTCCTGTCTCAAAAAAATCTTAAACAGAGAGTACATCAAAGATTTTTTGATATATAAAAAAGAGACTTTAAAATGGATAATTTTGATGATTCAACAATATGGACTGAAAAATACAGGCCCAAAAAATTTGAAGAAGTTGTTGGACAGGATGATATTGTTAAGAAAGTTCATAGTTTAACCAGAGCAATGAATATACCTCATTTATTGTTTGCAGGGCCTGCTGGAACTGGAAAATCAACACTTGCCTTAATTGTTGTAAAAGAGCTTTTTGGAAGCACATGGAAAGAAAATTATCTTGAATTAAATGCTTCTGATGAAAGAGGGATTGATGTTGTAAGACAAAAAGTCAAGGATTTTGCAAGAACAAAAGCAATCGGGAAAGTTCCTTTTAAGGTTATTTTTTTGGATGAGGCAGATGCTTTGACAAAAGAAGCCCAGCAGGCTTTAAGAAGGACTATGGAAAATTTTACAAATACCTGCAGATTCGTAATGTCTGCAAATTATTCTTCTAAAATTATTGACCCTATTCAATCAAGGTGCGTTATTTTCAGATTTAAACTGCTTGAGAAAAAAGATATTGAAAAAAGAGTGATATTGATTGCTGAAAAGGAGAAATTGCAGATTGATGATAAGACAATGGAATTTTTATATGAAGCAAGCGAAGGAGACTGCAGAAGAGTTATTAATTTATTGCAGGCAAGTTCATCTATCTCTCCAAATATAAGCATTGATTTGCTAAATACTTTAATATCTAACGCAAAACCTGCAGATATAAAGATTGTTTTAGAATATGCATTGAGCGGGGATTTTATAAAAGCCAAAGAGAAATTATTAGAGGTTATGCTGAAAGATTCTATTGCAGGAACTGATATTATTAAATCAATACAAAAAGAAATTTGGAATCTGCAGATAGATAATGAATTAAAAGTAAAATTAACTGAAAAAACCGGTGAAGTCGAGTTTAGGCTGGTTGAAGGCAGTGATGAATTTATACAACTGGAAGCTCTTTTGGCAAGCTTTGTGTTAGCTGGAAGAGGGGTGATTAAATAGGAAGGTAGAAAAATAAAATTAGAAAATAAGACATGGGAATTCAAGTAGAGTTTAATCCTGATTTGGCATTGAGAGGATTTGGAACAAAAGGAAGATTAGAAGTTGAATGCCTACCTGAAAGACTGGAAGCTGGAAAACTTTGTAGGTTTTTAAAAAGAGGGCAGAGAAACTATTGGCTTGAAGGAGAAATTCCTTTACTGGAAACAAGAGGAAACCAGAAATTATCAAGGCCTCTTGCAAGCATTATAATAATAGAAGCAACACATTTTTTAAAGGATGGAATGCTTTATACAAAAGGAATGTATGAAGTTATAGATGTTTTTGATGAAAATGATAAGGAAGTTAAATTTGAAAGTTATAAGAGAATAAATCCACTTAAAAAATATCAAAAACTTACTAATAGGTAATCTATCAACTAAATACTTATAAATCCTTAAATCTTTGATAAATTACATAATAAATACGAAAGGGGATGTCTCACAAGAGACTTATAAATCCCCTATTTTTATATAGTTTCTAATTTATTTGTTATCACAATAATCTATTTAAACGTTAATAATTAAATCAAAAAGATAAAGAGGAAATTAATCAACAAGTTTATTTAAAATCTTGGATTAATTGACATGTTAATGTCAGCTAATTGAGGAGATGACTTGTTAGGAACCTTAGGTTCATACGAAAATGACACTACCATTCATTGAAAAATACAGGACAAATAACTTTGAGGAAATAAAAGGGCAGGACTCTGCGATAGCAGAGGCAAGGATGTTTTTGAAAACATTTCCAAGGAAAAAAGCCCTTATAATCAATGGTCCTGCTGGAAATGGAAAGACTTCTATTGTTCTTGCATTAGCTAAGGAGAATAATCTTGAATTATTTGAATTAAATGCAAGTGATTTAAGGAACAGGGCGAGTTTGGAAGCAGTGTTAAAACCTGCAAGTTTGCAGAGTTCGCTTTTTAAAAAAAGCAAGCTTATTTTGATGGATGAGGCAGATGGAATAACTGGAAGTGATAGAGGAGGAGTTCCTGAACTTATTGCTTTAATTGAAAAAACTAAATTTCCAATAATAATAACTGCAAATGATATTTGGGATAAAAAATTCAGCTTATTAAGACAGAAATGCCAGATTGTTAATTTAAAAGAATTGAATGAAAATGTTATTTTTGATATAATAACAGAAGTTGTTAAAAAGGAATGCAAGAAAATAACCCCTGAAAATCTTGTTTTAATTGCAAAAAAATCCAAGGGAGACATGAGGGCTGCTCTTAATGATTTAGAAAGTGTTTTGAATCTTGGAGAAGAAATTAAAATTGAAGATATTGATGAGAGAGAGAAAGATATAGGTATTTTTGAAGCCTTGAAGAGAATCTTTCAAATGCCTTTTGATAAAAAAACCCTGGATGTTTTTGATGATGTTGATATGGAAATCGATGAGATAATGCTCTGGGTTGAGGAAAATATCCCTTTAGAATATTATGGAAAATCTCTTGCAAAAGCCTATGACTCTTTAAGCAAAGCAGATTTGTTCAAAGGGAGGATTTACAGGCAGCAATACTGGAGATTTTTAGTTTACCAGAATTTTTTTCTTTCAGCAGGGGTTTCTGCATCAACCAAATTAAAAAATAATGAATTCAAAAAATACAACAAACCAACAAGAATCCTTAAAATCTGGATGGCTAATCGGAAAAATGCAAAGAAAAAATCAATAGTTTTAAAATACGCTAAATTTAATCATATGTCCAAGAGAAAAGCAATGAAAGAATCTTTTTTGTTGCCTTTAATTATTAATAATAAGATGAAAAAGATGCTGGATTTGGATGAAAATGAGATTGAATATCTTGAAGATAAAAAAGGGGCTTTGATTGTCAGTTCTGGGTTGAATAGGTTTAGGATCTAAGCAACAGCCCTGAATAATTGAGGCACAGTTCCTGAACTGCTTTTTTTTCCACTTCTAACACTAGTATGTCTTTTTAATCTTTTTAATTCTTCACCTTCAACAACAACTATTCCAGAAATATTATCTTGAAAAGTCCATAATTTATTTTTTTCAGGGTCAATTACAGCATTTTCAGTTAATCTAGAAACAGGAATTGCATAAAGATTCTGGCATGATGCTAAGATTAAATGATTATTAAAACCAATCATATGATTAATTTCAAAACGATGTTCTGCAAATTTTTCCAGAGCAATTCTTCTATGCAGTCCTTCAGCATCATTTTTCAGCCTTCTAGCTTCTTTCCAAGGATTTCTCCAAGAACTACTTTCAGCACCCATTGCTTTTTCATAAGAATATCCTAAATTTCTTGCTGCCATCATTTCAAGTTTTCCAACTTCTTCTCTAACTATTCTTTCTCGTTCTCTTTTTTGAGATGCAAACAAATATTTCTCAGAATTTTTAGGTAGTTTTATTGCTATTTCAGTGTCTCTTTTTTCCATATATTCAATAAAAGGAAAATTAGCAATTCTTTTTCCTTCTAAATCCCAAATTCCATGAGGATATCTATCAAATACCAGCCTATCTCCAATAAAACACATTGCTCGTATTTGTCCTAAATCAGTACCATCATATCTTTTGGGTTCATTATAAACAATTTCATTATTAATAATATTTTGAATAAAATTATCACCGTCTCCTCGGGGCTCTGGCATCATGCTTGCTAAAATCCCATTTTCACTGTCCAAAACTTTAACAACCTTGGCTCTTTTTTTTACAATCTCTTCTTTATTTTCATTTTTCCATTTATAAAAAAATGAATCAGTATAATCTCTAATATGTTCATATCCACCTCTTCCTGTCCATATATATCTATCCTTTGTCCATTCTTCTTTAACAAAAAATAATTCTCCATCATGACTGCAATAATGACTATTACCATAACTATGTTCTTCTCTTGGCACAAGAATTTCTCCGGTTCTTATATTTCTAAAACAATTATTCAACCAGATATTATCAGGAGAATATTGTGCAAATAATTCTCCATTATGAACAGTTAACCAGCGCAAAGAATCAATATTTTGAAAAACTTTTCTTGGTCTTTGAATCATCCATAAAAAAAGTCTTGCATTAGGCCTAAGTTCTCTAGAAAAATCCGCTGGATTTGGATGATTTGTTAAAATAACCAAACCTTTTTCACCAGGCTCTAAATAATCTTGCAAAGTATATTGTTTAGCTAATAAAACCATAATAAAAATGAGGGATTTATTATTTTTAAAAATTCTTATATTCAATAATTAAAAGTTAAAGCAGCTTAGTTTTAATAATAATATCTAATAAACCTCTTCTTCTATGTTGTCAGTTTCTTCTTTAGGGGCTTCAAAATTATCATTGTTCTTTGTTTCAGAAGAAATCTTGCTTTCTTCAAGTTTTTCTATTTTTCCAAACTTTCCGCTTGTAAGCTGTTTTTCTCCCTGAAATTCATTAACATAACCATTTGTTATTCTTATGCTATCTCCCTCTTTGAATCTGTCGGCATCATCGTTCCAAAGAGTTAATTTAATAGTTCCTGAGCCATCATCAAGAATTGAATTAACAACTATTAATTCTCTGCCGTATTTGTTAAAAGTTCTTTTTTCCCCTAATTCTTTGATAATACCCTCTACATTGACATTGCCTTGTTTTGGACTAAGTTCTGAAATTTTCATTATTTTAAAAATAAATTTTATATTGTTAATAAATCTTTAGGTGTAATATAAAAATAATAAAATATAAATTATTAAGCAGGAGCGCAACCAGCAGCAGAATTAGCTGAAGCAGCAGAAGAATCAGTGGATGCACCGAATCCTGCACTTGCTGATGCTGTTGAAAGTATTTGAGTGCATTCGCTTGGTGCTGTATTAAATGCTTCACAGACTGCTTTCTTGATTGCTTCGGGATTTCTTCCAACATTAACCTGAGCTCCATTTATCACAAAAGTTGGAGAACCGCCAATTCCCAGTCCACTTGCTCTTGTATTCTGCTCCTGATAAAATTTTTCAGCACCGGATTTCATGTAACTTTCAATCTTTGTTTTATCAATGGATAGTTTTTTATAGATATTAGGCAGATATTTGTTTAAACAAGCATCATCTCCTCTGCAAGAG
>JAGVWU010000033.1 GCA_018304145.1 Candidatus Pacearchaeota archaeon
AATAGTTCTCTAAGCGCGAAATTGGGCTTTTGGGGTTCCATAACCCCAATTGTACCCTTTTTAATATTTCAGCTTATCCTAAATCGGGAGAAGAAGCAACATTAATTGATAATATAAATAATTGCGGGAACAATCGAGCAAGAGGAGATTGTGAAGTAAGCAATCTTAGTTGGTAGGTTCATTAACTTTGTTAATGAAGAGAAAGCGCGAGCGAAGCGAGCGCGTTATCCAAAACAAAAACTCTTAAAACCTTGTTTTTCCTTAATCATCTGTGGCATTTAAACAGATTTTAATAGAGAATTTAAAAAGCAAGATTGATGAAGATAAGCTTCATTTTTTGCCTTCAGGATTTCAAAGAATCGGAGATATTATTGTTTTAAATCTGAATAAAGAAGTTTTAAAATATAAAAAAGAAATAGGGAAAATTGTTTTGAATAATTTTAAAGTTCGAAGTGTTTGTCTTAAAGAAGGGGGAATTACAGGAACTTTCAGGGAACCTCAAATCTCTGTTATTGCAGGAGATAAATGTACAGTTGTAACACATTTTGAAAATGGGTGTTACTATAATCTGGATATTAAAAAAATCATGTTTGCAAAGGGAAATTTGAGTGAGAGGGTCAGGATTGCAAAACAAGTTAGACATGATGAAATAATTGTTGATATGTTTGCAGGTTTGGGTTATTTTAGTGTTCCGATTGCAAAACTTGGGAAACCTAAAAAGATTTATGCAATTGAATTAAATCCAGTTTCATTTAAATTTTTAAAAGAAAATCTAAGCTTAAATAAAATCGAAGGAATTGTTGAGGCAATAAATGGAGATTCAAAAGAAGAAGTTTTGAAACTTGTTGAAAATGGTGTTAAAGCAGACAGGGTTTTAATGGGTTATCTGCCTCCTCCAAAAGAATTCTTGCCTTATGCAATGAAAATTATAAAGAAAAAAGGATTTTTGCATTATGAAGATTTAATCAGGACAGAGTATGTGGATGAAGATGTTGGAAAAGCAATGAAATTAATTTCAGATGCTGCTGCTGCTGAAGGATTAAAAGTAAAATTATTGTTAGCCAAAAGAGTAAAAGGATATGCCCCTAAAATTGAGCATTATGTATTGGATATTGCGGTTTTTTAAAGATAAAGGGTTTTTGAATCATGCTTTTATAAATTCTACATTTTCAAATCTTTCAAAAGCTTTATCTCCTGTTAAAAATAATAGTCCATTATTCAGAGCTAGGATATATCCAACACAATCTATATAAGACATTTTTAAATTTTTATTTTTATGCCTAAAAATAGCAGATTCTTTTGCAATTTGAGGATTTATTTCTAAAAATTCAAAATTAAAATTCTTTAATAAATTATCAACAGTTTCTTTATTATATATTAGAAGCAATGCATAATAAACTTCTGCAAGATTCATAAGACTTGTTATTATATTCCAATCACAAAGATGATTATAATTTTCATTTCCTTTTATTATTTCAATTATAGCATAGGTATCAAAAAAATAATTTTTATTATTCATTCAAAATCTCTGTCAACTTCCTTAAGCAAGTCTGCAGTATCTCTTTTTATTTTTCCTTTAAGTATTCCAAATATATCTTTAACCTTTGTTTTGTTTTTAGAATGAATAATTAGTTCTATATTAGAGCCTTCTTTGAGTTCCTGAGTTTTAATTATTTCCTTTGGCAGGATTATTCCAAAAGAATTTCCCCATTTCTTAACAATTGCATTTATTTTTTCCATAAGTTATACATGTATAACTATTATTTAAATGTTTGGATATAAGAAATTAATTTCCGGACAATTTACCCTTTCTTATCCTATCTATCAAGGAAAAAATTTTCCGAAAATTTATTTCAGTTGATATAAATATGAAGTTATAGGAAATAACATTAATTTTCGTATGTTTATTATGTTATTTCCTAATAAGCAAATAACCATATTATGTCCGATTATTGAAGTTATTTGCTATAATAACAATTCTTCAAAAATAGATTCAGAAAGATAATCTAGTACTATATAGTTTAAATCTTCAGATAATTTCTAATCTATTCTTGTTCCATAAACACAATAAAAACCATCTTGGAAATTATGAATTCTCGAACCTAAAAATTTGTTTACTTTTTCTTTTTGTGGTTCTGTTAATTCATTTTTAAAAGCCATGCAATAAAAAACATCCCTAATTTCTATTTCACTTTGAAAGTCTAGTCTAAGGATTTCATCTTTTGCATCAACATCATAACCCTTAGATTCTAAATATGTTTTAATTTGTTTTCTGTATTGCATTCTTCTTTCCAATTCACCTGGTCTGACAATTGAGACTAATTTAGGTTCATCTCCTTTAATTCCAGGCATTACTAGAAGAATATGTTTTCTTGAAACTCTTGTAATTTCATCTAAAAATTCAGGATTAGTTGCTGTTTTGTGAGGAAGCCAAGCCCCATAAACAATATCAAATTCTTTATCTTTAAATGGAAGCTTGTAGGGAATTGGGGGAGAATAAAAAACCGGAGTTATTTTCTTTTCTAATCCTTGTTCTCTTATGACTTTTTCAATTGCTTTAATTGTTTGTTTATTATTTTCTATGCAAAATATATGTTTGGCAAAACCGGAAATTTTAGCAGCAAGTCTTGCAAGGGGCCCTGCTCCTATTTCCAAACAATTTAAACTTTCAAAATCCAGGCAGCTTAAAATAGTGGGAAGTTCTTTGGTGTTTCTTTCAACACTTCTCTTGACAATTGTTGCATAAGCCTCTGGAAATTCCATGATTAATTATAATTATTTTAATATAAAAATTTATACTTTTACTTCTTTCCATACAATTTTAATTGCATTGAAATATTTTTTAGTGAATTCAACAACTTTTTTAATTGAAAATGGTTTGCAGGTGTAAGTATCAACAGTAAACAATGGAGGATTTGCAGGATAGCTATAAAAATGAGCTCCAGAAGATTTCCAGTGTATCCATCCACCAAAACCCATGTCGTGAGCAGTGTAAGCTACTGGATTTTCTAAAACTTCCATCTCAGATATTTTTGCTAATTCCAGTAAATATGCTTTAATTTGTTCTATACCAACAATTTCTTTTGTTGTTCCCTCTATTATTAATCTCTGCCTTAAAAGATTAGGGGCTAAATTTTTCCACATTTTATTAATAATTTATCTTTCAATATAAATCTTTGGTTTATTATAACTCAAGTCCCAGGCAAGATTATAACAATAAGCCCCTATATTTTCAATTTTGATTAAATCCCCTTCTTTTAAGTTTCCAATGAATTTTCCAAGAATATCATTGGAAAACAGCAAAGGGCCTGCTAAAATATACTCCTTTTTTTGCTTATTAATTTCTTTATCTTGTTTATTTATTTTTGTAAATTTGTAAGCTGAGAGGGTTATTTTAGATAAAAGATTAATTCCAACGTCCAAGATTGCATAAGTTCTTCCAAAATTTTCTTTTATTACATTAACTTTTGTTATTAATTCAAAAGCATCGCAGACTAAATTTCTTCCGGGTTCTAAAATTATTGTTACATTAAACTTGTTTAGATGTTGATTTATTGCACTCAGATAATTTTCCAAACTTAAATTTAGATTTTTTAATTGAATTTTGTCTGGAAATCCTCCGCCAATATCTATGTATTTTAATTTAATGCCTTTTTTTTCAAGAAAATAAACTATTATGGATATTTTTTCAAGATTTGCTTTGTATTCATGAAGATTAACTTGGGTTCCTGAATGAAAATGGATTCCTGTAATAAAAATATTTCCGCTTTTTGCATATTCTATTATAGAATTTAATTGAGCTTCATCAAAACCAAATTTAGAATCTTTTAAGGATATTCTTAGACTTACTTCAGCAGGTTTTCCCTTTAAAATTGCTGCTATTTTTTCAAGTTCTGATTTTGAATCAACATTAATTAAAAATTTATTTTTAATGGCAATTCTTAATTCTTCTTCGATTTTGCAAGGGCCATTAAATACAACAAATTTTTTTGGAACAAGTTTAATTTCATTTAAAGAAGCAACTTCAAAATTGCTTCCTAATCTGTTTAAAGTTTTTATTACCTCTGGAGAACTGTTGGTTTTTACTGAATAGCATATTTTAAAATTTTTAAGATGTCTTTGACAAAGGGTTTCAAATTCTAAATAATTTTGAGTTAGTATTTTAGGTTTGAAAATGAAATAGGGGGTTTGTTGCATATAGAAAATTGGAAAGGAGGGTTTAAAAATCTCTTTATTTTTATTTTTTTATGAATACTTCATTTGACAAATACAAGCAGGATGTTTTAGGAAAAAAAGATAAAAGCAGTATCGGAGATACTGATGAAAAAATAAAGGATTTATGTAATAAAATAAATTCTATGAAAGATTATTATACAACTAGCAGTTGCTCTGGAAGGATAACCCTTGTTAAAGATAATACCAAGAAACTTCCAGGCTTGTTTCTTTGGAGAACTCATAAAAAAATTAGTTTTGAGGAGATAGCAAGAGAGATAGTAATCTTATCATCTTCAGATGATAAAGATTCAAAAATTGTTTATTTTAAGCAGGAACCTTGCCTGCTGGTTGTTTCATGCAGGAATCCTGAATCACAAAAAAAATTATTTGAAATTGCAAGAAACAATGGATGGAAAAAATCAGGAATAATTTCAACTGACAAAAGATTTATTGTTGAGTTAATGAGCACTGAAAATATTTCTCTTCCGATTGCTGATAATGGAAAAATTCTTGTTGATGATAATTATTTGAAATTTTTAGTTAAAGAGGCTAATAGGAAACTGGAATTGAGCTGGGAGAAGATTGAAAGGTTAAGGGGGTTGATTTAAAATTTTTATCATTATAAATTATTAAGAAAAAGAAATATTAAAAATTTGAGAAATAAAATTCAAATGTTTAAAAATAATGAAATTAGTTATGAAAAATTTATTGAAAGCTTTAATGGATGGTATGCCTATTCAAAATGGGCTAATGGTTATAATTTAACAAATAGATTAATTAAGAGTTTAATTTAGTTATATATTTCATCCCAGTAAAATTTAAATAATTTAAATATTTATAATAATATGGTGCAGGAAAGCAATCCGCAGTTGGTAACTAGCTCAGATACTGGTTCTAGTCTTTATGTTACTAATTTAAATGATGCTTTGGAAAAAATATTAGCTGAACATCCTGGAGTAGATTTTCAAGTTATTAAATGCAGTGATGGCAACTACGTTCGATTTCATAGAAATGTGAGGCATGGCAATACAAGTTATTCAAATTTTTATCTTGTGAAAATCAATGGTTCTTGATTTATTTTAATTCAAAAGTATATAATTCATTACATATTTCTGTTATAGGAAATGTTTTTAAATAGAAATATGCAAATAATCTTATAAAATTTAAAATAAAAAATCAATTTTAATCTTTGCAGAGATTAAAATCGATTAAAAAAGGTGAATAAAAATTCTTCTTAGTTATTAGTTTGCTCCTTATTTTATAGAGGGAAACACTAATATTTAAATTATGTGGTGTTTCTTAAAAGTAATGAAAGGAGGTATAAAAAAGATTCAAAAAATCTTTAAACAAAAATAATGGTTTTAGACTTTGCAAAAGAAGCGATAGAAAATATTGATACACATAGTATTAATTTTGATGATTTAAAAGCTGGAAAAGCTAACATTAAAGTTTTTGGCTGTGGTGGAGCAGGATGCAATGCAGTTACATGGTTATTTAACAAAGGCATCAATGGAGCTACTGTTTATGGTATGAACACTGATGCATTACACCTTAGCATTACAAAGGCTGACGATAAGATTCTTATTGGTAAGGAGCTTACAAGAGGACTTGGTGCTGGTGGAAAAGCAGAAGTTGGAAGAGAAGCTGCAAAAGAATCTCTTTCAGACATTAAAAAAGCTACTTCTGGAGCAGATATGATTTTCATATTGGGCGGAGAAGGCGGCGGAACTGGAACAGGAGCAATGCCAGTTGTTGCACAAATGTCAAAAGAAACAGGAGCTGTTGTTATTGGTGTTGTAACAATGCCTTTTGAATGTGAAAAAGCAAGAATTGACAAGGCAGAATTTGGATTACAGGAATTAAGAGACAATTCTGATACTGTAATTGTAATTGATAATAACAGGCTGGTTGATATTGCTGGACAATTGCCAATTCAGCAAGCTTTTGCTGTTGCTAATGAATTAATTAGCACTATGATAAAAGGAATTGTTGAAACAATTACTCTTCCATCTTTAATCAACTTAGACTATGCAGATGTATCCTCGATAATGAAAAAAGGAGAAGTGGCTGTTATTGGAATTGGTGAAGCAGACTCAAGTGACAGGGTAAATGAAGCTGTAAGGCAGGCTTTAACACATCCATTGTTAGACGTGGATTACAAAGGTGCCAATGGAGCTTTAATCCATATTACTTGCGGTCCTGACATGAAGCTAGAAGAATTCAGCCAAATAGGTAAGCTTGTGACAGACAATATATCTCCTGAAGCTCAGGTTATAATCGGAGCTAGAATTAACAAAGAATTTGAAGGAAAAGTCAGGGTAATCACAATCATGACTGGTGTATCAAGCCCATATATCTTGGGAAAACAGAGATTCAGAGAAAGTGAGTCAAGAGGCGCACCTTCAGAATTCTCAGAATTCGGAATTGAAGTTGTAAGAGATAAATGGTAATTTAAAATTAATTTTTTTGCCCCTTTGTTTTTTCAGGGGTTTTTTTATATTCTTTCAACCACAATTATCTTTAAATTTGGTTTTTGTTATAATCTTGTAAGAAAAAATGGAAAAGGGATATTGTCTTGTTTCACAGCAATTGAGAGATAAAATTAGAAGAGGAGATATTAAAACAGAAAATAAAAATTTAAATGTTGATGAAAATGGTTGTTTTGCTGACAGGGATTTAGAAAAGAGGGTTCAGCCATCATCGTTTGAACCTGTTGCAGGTGATAGCGCTTTTGTAATGGATATTGAACAACAGGCTGTTTTTAGCCCCGGATATTTTGAAAGTGTTTACAGAACTTTGATGCAACTTCCAAGGAGACAGAGAGTCAGAGTAGATATAAGTGATGGTTTTGAATTAAAAATCGGATTTAACTACCTTATTCCTTTGGAAGGCTCAATTAGATTAAGAAAGAATGAAAGAGTAAAATCTTCTCCAAAAAGCAGCATAGGAAGATTATTTCCATGGACAAGAATGATTTCTGATTTCAGCCCTTCATTTGACGAAATTCATTTTCAGCATACAGGGCAGAGAGAGGTTAAATTATGGCTTCTTATCCAGCCAACAGCCTTTAATTTAATAATAAATTCTGGAATTACTCTTAATCAATTAAGATTTTTTAAGGGTTTGAATGCTTCTCTTTCTCAGCAGGAAATTTTTAATGAATTCAGAAAAAATCCATTATTATATTCAAGAGATGGTAATGGTAAATTAAAAAATTTCAATCCAATAATTACTGATGATGGAATGCAGATGAATCTTGATTTAAGCGGCAGGAACACAAATGGAATTGTTGCATTGAGAACAAGAAGAAATCCAAGCCCAATTAATCTTTCAAAAACTTATTTTTATGATGCTGAAGATTTTTTTGAGCCTATAGAAAATAGAAAAAGAAAAATAGTTTTAAAAGGAAATGAAAGATACTTATTTGCGTCAAAGGGTGTTTTAAATATTCCTGCTCATTTAAGCGCTGAATTAAGAAGGCATTATGGAACTGGAATAAGGGGAACTTGGGATGAATCTGGTTTTGCTGACAATGGTTTTAGAGGGGATTTAGTTTTGGAAGCGGTTTTAAATGAGAGTGGCGGAATAACTTTGGATGAAACAGATGAAAGAGCTGTGAGTGCAATGGAATTCTTCAGAACAATTCAAAATCCCGATAAAATTTATGGTTTAAATATAGGCTCTAATTATCAGGGGCAGATGGGATTAAGAGTTTCAAAACATTTTAGAAAATTTGATTTTGCAAGAGCTGCAAAAGAATATGGCAAATTAAACCGAGAAGTATTAGTGTGCGATGCTGGATTTTTAAAATCTTTAAGACAATCTGATTCAGGTTTTGAATCTGTTTATAAAGAGCATGCAAGAGACTTGGTTTCAAGAATTCAAGAATCAGGATTTTTTCATTCTAGGTATGATTGTGAAGAAGATGAAGAGGTTTTGCAAATCATTCCTTATATTGTTGTTTTTGGAAGTGGAGAAAAAGTCTTTTCTTATAAGAGAGCAAGAAAAATTCAGGATTATGGAGAAAGAAAATTATTTGGGGAACATTCTATTGGTTTGGGGGGCCATATTATAAGAGCAGACGCACCTTGTTTTGTTGAAAGGTGCCTGAAAAGAGAATTAGATGAAGAAGTTCAGGTTAAAGGAGCTTTAACAAAGCCCAAGTTAGCAGGAACTCTTCTTGTTTATGATAAGCCTGTTGACAGGGTTCATTTTGGATTAATTTATACAGCACATTTAAATGGAAATATAAAACTGAAAGAAGCGTCTATTATTTCTGGTGAAATGAGAAAATTTTCTGAACTTTTTCATGAACCTCAAATTTATGAATCCTGGAGCAGAGTTTTAATCCCTTATCTAACTTTACTTAATAGAGTATAAATCAAATATCCTCTCTTCTGACTTTTTCAAGAGGAAAATGATATCTGTTTCCCCATTTTTCAAAAAAAACTTTTTCAAATATTGAGAGTTTTGGTTTTTGTTTGGTTTTGCATAATTTTGCCTGATAACCAATTGGAAAAATTGCTTCTATTTCAATGTTTTCAGGAATTTTTAAAATATCTCTTATGCTTTCATCAACATAGGCTCCTATCCAGCATGTTGCTAGCCCTAGTTCAGTTATTTTCAATAAAAAGTTTTCAATTGCAGCTCCTGCATGATGCTTGGTGTATTTGTCTGCTCTATCATCATAAATAGGTTTTGCTTTTTTTGAATTTGAACAAAAAACAACTAAAATTTGCGACTGTTTAATAAATTCCTGCTGAGAAGCTTCTGCAATTTTTGCAATTTTTTCCTTATTTTCCACTATCATCCATCTTAATATGTCAAGATTTCCCGGAGAAGGAGCAAGATTTGAAGATTCGATTGCTTTTATAACCAATTCTATATTTGGTTTTTTAAGAGCATAGCTTCTTACAGAAGCTCGTTTTTTAATAACTTCATTAAATTCCATAATTAAATCAATTCATATAAGTATAAAAGGGTTTTGATTTAATTTTCCAAAAAAATTCTTGGAAGGATTTTTGTGCACAGAAAATCTTTAAGATTTTCTGTTGTGATAAAACTTTTCCTAAAAACTTTAAATCGCAAGATTTGAATGTTCCTGAAATTTTTAATTTCTGAAGTTTTTTTTATTAATATGATAAAGGATGGGAAGAGGGTTGCAGAGGGTAAGAGATAATCTCTTATGCTAAACTTATATAATAATAAATAATCAAGAATACCTTAGAAGCCATAACGTCCTTTTTATAGAATTAATAAATAATTTTTTTTAATAAATATCATTATTTTCTAATCATATCCAGATTTTTTTCAGCATTTCTTTTTTGTATAGCCTTAACTATAAGCAAAACTATCAATAATACAATAATTATTGCAGAAGGCAACAGCCATTGTTTTAATGATTCTCCAAAAATATTGACTATTGAAAAAGTATCTACCATTAATAAATAATTTCAAGAAAGTATAAAAAGGTTTTGGTAAAAATTTTAAAGAGAACGTTCCCGGGAGGGCTCGAACCTCCGACCCTTCGGTTAACAGCCGAATGCTCGTACCAACTGAGCTACGGGAACATTAGTTTAGGTATAAGGTTTTCAGTTCCTAACACTAAACAATTATTAAGAATCTCGTAATATCTATTTAAAGCTTTTGGGATAACAACATATACCTTATATTTTTTTTCTAGAAACTGAATTTTATTCTTTAATTTTATTGCTTTATCGAAACCTCTCCATTCAGTACATTCTATAATTATTTTATCATCAATTAAAAAATCTGGAAAAAAATAATGATTACTTATTTTTACAAGAGCTTCATATTTATATTCAATTTTTAATTCTTTTAATAAATTAGCTATTTCTTTTTCTAATTTGTTTCTTACTTTTTCTCCATTTTTTGTTTGGAATTTATAATTTCCAACTTTTTTGAATCTTTCGTATTGAAGAATATAATATTCTTCAGGATTTTTCTTTTTCATATTTGCATGCCAAAGCTTTAGATTTTCGCTTCCACCTTTTTTTATTTTTTCTCTACATTTTCTTAATTGTTCTTCATAAGTTCCATTTAATTTTTTTATTTCTACACATTTTTTTCCTCCTTTAATTTGTTTCCAATTATCTGGAAGTTTTTTCAATATATCCTCTTCATTTAATTTTATTTTTAAATAATCCAAAATTTTCTGAAGATTTTTTTCATTTATTATGTTTTTTTCCTGGTAGTATCCAAAAATTGTTGATCTTGGAATATTTACTTCAGATTTTAATTTTCTTATGCTTCCTGCTTTTTTTATTGCTAAATAAATTATTTCTTTTAGCCTTTGTTTTTTTAATACAATAAACATTGCAAAAATAAGAAAAAGCGATTTATAAATGTTGCTTCCATTATTGAACTAATGAGACAATTTTACTCATTCTTTTAATTCATTTTTTATACTCTCATAATTTTCAGGATTCAATCTTCTATTCTTTTTTTCCCTTTCAAGCCTTGCATATACATTTGCTTGTTTGCTTCCTTTAATCAAAGAAGTTATTGCCTGGATAGAATGTTCAATACATTCTGCTTCTCCAATTATTCCTATTTCATTATCTTTTAAGGAAATCAGGCAATCTGTCAAATGATAGAGGTTTTTTAAGGTTTTTCCACGAGTTCCTATTATTCTTGATTTTATGACTTTCAAATCTTTTCTTTTTGTCAGGTCTTTTATATGAATGGTTTGGATAATAATATTTTCATCTTTTAATAAAAGGGCTCTTTGAACTGAAAAATCCAGATTAATTGCTTCTAAAACTTTTAATGCAACATATTCCTTGTCTCCATCTCCATCTACAAAAACTAATTTTCCCTTGTTGGTTATCTTAACATCCAGCTCTTTTTCAAGCTTGTTTTTATTAAATATAACCGGCTTAATGTTTTCAATATATATTTCTTGCATATAAATAAAAGATTTTTAATAGTTATAAGGTTTTTGTTGAGGTTTTTCTGGAAATACTGCAAATTCTATGCCTTTTCGTGTTACTACATAATGGGAATTTGAAGGATTATTTATTTTTGCAATATAACCGTTTGTTTCAAGAAATTCTAGTTCTCCTTTAAATTTAGGATTTAAGAAATAAAATCTTTTTTTATCTCCACATAAATTTTCTAGTAAAAAGACTCTTGCTCTTTGTTCTATAGGTATTCCCATGTATAATAAGATGAAAATTGAATATTAATATATTTTTATTTTAGAAAATAGATTGTTTAATGAAGATTAATAGTATAAAAATGAAAAGTTATGTCTGGAGTTGATTCGCGATACATTAGAAGCCATAACTATTTTAAGAATTCAATTAACAAAATAAGGTTTGCTAAAACTCATGAGTTGTCTCTTTAATAAAACCTTTTCTTTTAAGCCATTCAATTGCAGCAGGAGTGTATTTGAATAGAATATCCCCCCTAGTATCTCCATCAAACTCCCAAGGTTCAATAATCACAGTATCTCCAGGTCTTATCCAGAGGGTTCTTCTTAAGGAACCAGGAATTCTGCAGTTTCTTTCTTTTCCATCCAAGCATTTTACAATCATTCTGTTTGCTCCAACTCTTTGCTCAACTATTCCAATTACTTCTTTATTTCTTGGAATCCTAACTCTTGTTACTTCCTGAAATTGCTGCTGAGGAGCAAATCCTTTATTTTTTTTAGACTTATCTTTGAATTTTCCTTTCATGTTATAGTATATAGATAAAAGATAGTATATAAATAAATCTTAAAGATTTATTCAAGCGATAGATGTTGATAATAAATTATCAATCATTTTACTTCTTTTATCCAAGCGATATTTGCTGATTTAATAAATCAGTTATTTAAGAGAGAATTAGAGATTTAAAAAGGTTCTTATGAAATTTTATTATATTCTATCCCGAAACTATTTCATAAGGACAATATAATTGTCCCCATGAAACTAACAAAATCTAAGTTAACAGAGACACTTAGAAAGCTAAATAGTG
>JAGVWU010000034.1 GCA_018304145.1 Candidatus Pacearchaeota archaeon
TATGTTTTACTTTATTTCCTGTTCTAAAGTTTGTTACTTCGTATTTGTATTTTCTTCCTCCAATTGTATAAATTTCAATATGTGTCATTTTGTTAACACATCCAAATATATTAAGGGCTACATATTTATAAAGCTTTCGTTGATAAAATAGAATATAGCACTTAAGAAGTTAATAGTTATTATTTAAGACGTAGTGTATTTAAACAACTTCTCATATATACTTGCTACTTTATCATTCTTCTACACACGTTATACAACTTCAAAAGAATGTTTTAACCCTAAAAATATATATTTTTCTTTAATCACTTTTGTCTTTTCAATTTTATTATATGCTTACTCTGTAATTATTAAAAAAATTAAACAAACTCCACTTTAAACTCTCCTTTTTTGATTTGAGAAGCATTATGGCAGATTTTCAGGTCTTTTTCAAAACCCAAAAGATTCTCGTGAATATAAATTATTTTTACAGGAGCATTTAAGCTAAGCCCTTTTTCTTTTTTCGCTTTCCAGATGTTGCTATTCAAATTCATTAGCTGCTGAATAAGAAAAATATTGTCAAAACTTTTAAAATCTGAAAAATTTCTTATATTCTCCTCGAAAATATTCTTATCACAAGCTTTGTATAACTCTGAAGTTATTGCTGGAATAATTGGATAAAGCAAAACCAATAATTTCTTAAATAAATATCTAAGAGTGTAAAATGCAGACTCCTGCTCTTCTTTGCTGAATTTATTATCTTTATTATAAGCCCTGCTTTTAATTAATTCAAGATAATGTGATGCAAAAATTTCCCATAAAAAAGCTCTTAATTTAACTGCAGGATTATGAAAATCATATTTAGAATAATACTCATCGCAATAACATTCTAAATAATCTATGTATTCTATGAAAAGATTATCTATCTTTTCTAATTTTTTAGGTTTCTTAATATCTTTAAACTGCAAAATAAATTTTCCAATATTCCAAAGTTTAGTCATTGTTTTTGCTTCTGCCCTTATTTTTTCCTCTGAACAGCCAAAATCAGTTTTCGTCAGGTCTCCTTCAAGAGCACTCCATAATCTTAGAGCTTCACTGCCTTGATTTTTAAGAATATCTTTTGGATTTATTACATTTCCTTTTGATTTAGACATTTTTCTTTTATTTTCATCTAAAATATGATAATTAATCCAAACATCCTTAAAGCAGGGTTTTCCAGTAAGCAAATAACCTCTTAAAAAGGTGTAATATAACCAAGTTCTTATGATTTCTTTGCCCTGAGGCCTGAGTGAACATGGATAAGCTTTTTTAAAAAATTCATTATCTCTTCCATAACCTAAAATATATAATTCAGAAATGCTTGAATCAAACCATGTATCAAAAACTCTTGTTTCAGGCTCTGCTCTTTCCTTGCATTTTGGGCATTTTTTTTCTATTTTCCACGGCTCTGTATATTTTCCTTTTTCTCCAAGTAGAAATTCATTGCATTTTTTGCATTTCCATATAGGAATTGGGGTTGCATAATATCTTCTTCTTGACAATGGCCAATCCTGAGAAAGGCTTTCAATCCAGATTTCAAGGATTTTCCTTGAAGATTCATCATAAAAATTCATTTTTTTCTGCAATTTTAATAATTCATTTTTGAATTCCATTTGTTTAAGATAAAATTCCTGCATTTCAATAAACTCAACCTGGTCCTTGCTTCTCTCACAAACAGGAGCTCTGTGTTTAATCTGCTCTTCCTTGAGAATCAGTCCTTTTTCCTTTAATTCTAAAATTATTTTTTTTCTTGCCTCAATTATTTTCAAGCCTTTTAAAAATCCGGATTTTTCATTCATCTTTCCATCTTCACCAATTAAAATTATAGGGTCTATTTTTTCATCTCTAAAAAATCTGATATCAGTTAAATCTCCAAAAGAGCACATCATTACTAAACCAGAACCAAAATCCTTGTCAGCAGAATTATGAGCCATTAATTTAACTGGCTTGTTATAAACAGGGGTTATTGCATGCTTTCCATCTAATTTTTTATATCTATTATCTAAAGGATTGAAAAGAACCGCAACACAAGCTCCCAATAATTCTGGCCTTGTTGTAGCAATTATTAATTCTTCTCCTGTTTCTTTTACTCTAAATTTAGTATGAATAAGATTAGTTATTTTTTCTTCATAATCTATTTCAGCATCAGCAAGAGTGGTATTGCATCCAGGACAATAGTTGACAATTTTTTTATCCTCATAAATCAAGTTTTTTTTCCACATATCATAAAAGGTTGATTGGGTTAAAGTTCTATATTCAGAAGAGTCAGTCATATAACCATCTCCAATCTTGTTTCCAAAATTAAAAGAAGAAAAACTTATTCCCATTCTTCCAAAACTATCCATTGTTTCAAAACTGGATTCCTCTAAAATCTTTTTGCAATATTCAATGAATTTTTCTCTTCCTATTTCCAAAGGATTAATTTTAAATTTTTTTTCAGCAGCCATTTCAATAGGAAGCCCGTTTCTGTCTAATCCAAGAGGAAAAACAACAGAATATCCTTTCATTCTTTTATATCTTGCAAAAAAATCCATATAACAATAAGTTATTGCTTGCCCTATATGAACAGGGCTATTAACATATGGAGGGGGGGTATCTATTGAATATATGTTCTTAAATTTTTTATTAATACTAAAAGGATTTTTCTTTTTCCAATTATCAGTTATATTTTTTTCCAAATCCAAGGTCCAATTCTTATCTATATCAGCCATAACAACCTTTTTAAATAACCATATATTTTAAATCTTATGGCAAACAATATGATAAACATGCCATCTGGAATGGGTGGCTTGATGCGTTATAATGAAGAATATAAAAGCAGATTCATGATTTCCCCAGCCCATGTAGTCATATTCATGATTCTGATTGCTGTATTTGTCTTTGTTTTAAAAACTTTCTTTGCTATAAAATAAAATATATAGATTATGGGGTTAAAAAGATAATCAATCTCAATTAAGCAAAACAATCAACCAAAACTTTCAAAACTTAAACATTAATAAACAACTGATGAATCTAATTCACATAAAAATTGTAAATAAACAATTTTCAGTGCAGAAAAAACCATAAAATTTTTTCTTGCATCAGTAAATAACACTTGGATAAAACAAGAGGTTTTATCTATATACTATACAACATGTTCCCATCTATAGACCCAAAAAAAATGCAATCCATGATGAAGCAGATGGGCATAGCCCAGGAAGAGATTGATGCAAAAAGAGTAATAATTGAATCTGAAGACAAGAACATCATAATAGAAAATCCTTCTGTAATAAAAATAAAGATGCAGGGGCAGGAAACCTTCCAGATTTCAGGAGATATCAAAGAAGAAGAGAATAATTCCTTAGAAGAAGATATTAAAACAATAATTGAAAAAACAGGATGCTCTGAACAAGAAGCAAAAAAAGCTCTTGAGGATAATAATGGTGATTTAGCTGAAGCTATTTTAAGTTTGAGCTGAAAATTAGTGTTTTGTGATATCAAAGAAAATATCTATCACATTCATTTTTCAAAGGTTTTCATACAGCTTTTATTTTCTGTTTTTTTCTTTTTTCCCACCACCACATTGTAACATTGCAGGTATAATTTGCATAATTTCCAGCTGATTGATATTTAAAATTTGGGTTTTTATCAACCTTGCGTACTAATTCGCTTTTGATTTAATCTTTTTAAGAACTGTTTTTGATAAAAAATACTTATTATTTATGTATTAAGGAAAAATAAGCGGGTATTGGCCCCAGAGCAAGCTCTGGATACCGAACCACCACTTCCCACAGCAAGCTGTGGGGGTATTCCGATAAATAAAGCATGAGTCTAAAGAAATTAAAGAAAAGAGATTTTAACACATATTTATATTAATCTAAAATTCTTACTTATTTAATGGATAAATTCCAACAATCCTTAAATCAATCAATAAGGCATTTACAGGTTGCAGACCACATGACTTATGTGACTTATCCTCTAATAAATGAAAAACGCCTCTTGTTAAAAATAATTGAAGAAATTAATGCTTCAATAACAAATTGTATAAATGCAATTTTAGAATTTGAGTTTAAAAATAAAAAACCAACGCAATCTTCAGTTTTTAAAAAAACTGAACCTACTGCCACTTTTTTCAAAAAATATTTCAAAGATTATAGTTTAACAGAAAATCATATAAAAAAAATACAAGAAATTATAGAAATAAGCAATAGGCATAAAGAAAGTGCAATGGAATTTGTAAGAAATGAAAAAATCGTCATTCTATCTAACAGCTTGGGGACTAAAATTCTTGATATCCAGCAAGTCAAAGGCTATCTTTTAATAGCAAAAGAACTTTTGCTTAAAGTCAATCAGAGGATGGATAAAATAACTAATTAATAATACTCTTGAAGTTAAGTTGGGGATTCTGATGATTGTTAAGAAAAGAATATTTAATAGTTTAAAATTAATTAATAATTCAAATCAAGGGTTATGAAAAGTAAAATTATAGAGTATTTGTTCTTATAATCTCTCTGCTCAAACCCTCTTCTCCTATCCTGCATAATATTAATAAACATTCTGCAATAAATTAATTATATTGTTGATTTTTATATTAATAACTCAATCAAATTATAACTACCCAAGAAACATTTATATATAAGACATACTTTAATTCTTAACCCCTTTCTACAATTGTCAGAAATCTTTCAGAAGATTTCTGAGCACTCTTGGGAATTAAAAATTCCCAAAGTTTTAAGAGGTTAATCAAAAGAGGTATCTATAACAATTAAAATGTCAGAAGAAATACTTGAAAAAATAATGAAAGAGAAAATAAGTGCAGACCATTTGCTTTATGTCAGCATGAAATACACGAAAACCTGCGATGTTATGATAAACCTTATTAAAAGATGGAAAATAATGATGGATTATGCTTTTGAAGGCTTGCTGGAAAGAGCAAAAAAAAGGAAGATGATTAAAGAAATCCCTCATGCTCCTAAACTTAAAATAGATATCTTAAAAAAAATTTTTGGAAAAAATCCTGAAGTGATAGAGAGTATTGAAGAATATGAAATGTTCAAAATGATAGACCTTTTGGAAAAAACTAAAGAAGCTGAATTCAGAAAAGGAGTATGTTTAAGGGTGATATATAAAGGAAAAGAAGTGCAGGTTAACCTGGATAAATTAAAAGAGTATTCTCAAATCCTAGAAAGATTTATAAATTACACCAAACTTTTCCTCTTATCCAAACCATGAGTTTGGAGGCAGAAATTCTAGCTGCAATTTAATAAAGGACGCTGAATAAGTTTGCACCTTTATTATTTAGGGAAAGAAAATAAGTCTTTAACTATAGGTTAAAAAATGGCCAAAGTTTATGCAATATTATCTGGAAAGGGCGGAGTTGGAAAAACAACCACAGCTGTAAATTTAGGCACATGTTTTAATGATTTAGGGCATGATGTTATTATAGTTGATGGTAATCTTACAACTCCTAATATAGGGATTCATCTTGGTTCTCCGATTGTTCCAATAACCTTAAACCATGTTCTTAATGGGCAAGCAAGGCTTGAAGATGCCATCTATGAACATGAATCAGGAACAAAAATAATGCCTGCTTCTCTTTCTTTAAAAGAATCCGAAAGAATAGACTATAGAAAATTAATTGAATTAGCTAAAAAAATGAAAAAAATAACTGAAATTGTTTTTATGGATTCAGCAGCAGGCTTGGGGGAAGAAGCAAGAGCTGCAATGGAAGCTGCTGATGAAATCATCATAGTTACTAATCCTGAAATGACTGCTGTGACCGATGCCCTTAAAGCAATTAAATTAGCAGAAGAGATGAATAAACCAGTGGCAGGAGTAATTATAACAAGATATCAAGGAAAAAACATAGATATGTCGATTGCAAATATCAAGGATATGTTAGAGGTCCCTATTCTTGGAATAATTCCAGAAGATGAAGCAATAAGAGAATCACATTTCATGAAAAATGCAGTTGTGCATACTCATCCAAAAAGCAAGGCTGCAAAACATTATATTATTACTTCTAGAAAAATTTTAGGCGAAAATATAAGTTTTGAACCGCCTTCAGGAATATTTTCAAGACTGATATTAAGATTGGGGCTGAAATAATGAATACTGTACCATTCTCAGACTGGGAAAAACTTGATTTAAGAACAGGAAAGATAATTGAAATAGATGAAATTCCAGGAGCTGACAAACTCTATAAATTAAAAGTTGACTTGGGAAAAGAAAAAAGAACTTTGGTTGCTGGCTTAAAGCAACATTATAAAAAAGAAGATTTGAAAAACAAAAAAGTGATTGTCTTTTGTAATCTGGAACCAAGAAAATTAAAAGGAATTGAAAGTCAGGGAATGATATTGGCTGCTGTTAATGAAGACCATTCTAAAGTCCATCTCATCCAGCCAGATAGAGAGATTGAGCTTGGAAGCCAGATTAGTTAGATTTAAGGGAAGAAATATCAATCCAGAATTGCATCCAAATGATCTTCCAACATTGGGAATCCTCTTCTTACTTTTAAATTCACCAAATCCCCCTTTTTTATTTTAGGATTATAATCTAAATAAATAGGCCTAGTCTCTTCATTAACAAAAATCTTATAAATACCTGAACTAAATCCAAATTCATTTCTTCCACCACAATGTTCTACTTTAGAAACCTTTCTATCCCTAAATTCTTGAACTGGTTGATTTCTTTCCCAAAGATGAACATATCCAAAAAAACCAAGAACACCTAAATAAGCTGCAAGAGCTGTAGCAAAAGCTTTTCCCATATTATTTTATAACTATACACTATTTAAATTTTATTGCAGTGTCTCATATTTTTCTGAAAAGTATCTCCCCTTTCTTCACATCTTTGACTTTCAAAGGTTTCTCAATTTTCTTATAATCAATCTTAAATCCAATCTGCTCTGCAATTTTTTCAGAAGTTGAAGGCAAAAAAGGCCATAATAAAATAGCAATTGCTTTTATTGAATCTAAAAGTTCAAATAAAACCTTCTTATCTCCTGTTTCCCAGGGCTTTTTATCCTGAACATAGAGATTACATGCATCAACAAAAGCAAATATCTCTGAAAGTACTTTGTCCAATTCAAAATTTTTAAAATGTTTTTCAATTTCCTTTAATTTTAATTTTTTAAGCAGTTTATTTGTAGTTTTCTCAACTCCATTTTTCTCACAAAGAGCTAAAACTCTTGAAACAAGATTTCCAAGCTTGTTTGCTAGCTCGTTGTTGTGATGATTGATTAAATCTTGTTCTTCATATTCTCCATCGTTACCAAAAGGAAAATGTTTAAATAAAAAATATCTTAAAGAATCAACCCCTATTGAATTAATTAAATAATCGATATCTGCAGCATTTCCTGCAGATTTTCCAATTTTATTTCCTTTTACAGTTAACCAACCATGAGCAAAAATATTCTTAGGTTGTTCAATTCCAGCAGAAAATAACATTGCTGGCCATATAACTGAATGAAACCATAAAATATCCTTGCCAACAAGATGAGAATCTGCTGGCCAAAATTTTTTAAACAATTTAGGGTTCTTCAAAATTCCTATCCCTGTTAAATAGTTTGTCAAAGCATCGAACCAAACGTAAGCAACGTATTCTTTATCAAAAGGAAGCGGAATCCCCCATGATTGATTTTTCCTTGAAATAGATAAATCTTTTAATTCTTCTTTTACTCTATTAATTATTTCATTTTTTCTGTAATTAGGCAAAATAAAATTTTTATTTTTTTCATATAATTTTAATAACTGTTTTTGATACTTTGAAAGTTTGAAAAAATAAGTTTCTTCTTTCATATTCTCCAATGGTTTTTTATGGATAGGGCAATTTAAATCAGAAGCATCTTTTTCAGTATAATACGCCTCGCAATCAGTGCAATATAATCCTTCATAAATTCCCTTGTAAATATCTCCTTTATCATAAACCTTTTGAAGAATAAACTGGACAAATTTTTTATGATCTTGATCACTTGTTCTTATGAATCGGTCATATTTTATATTTAATTTTTCCCATACCCTTTTAAATTCAGGGGTAATTGAATCTGTAAAATCTTTAGGGCTTTTACCTTCTTTTTCAGCAGATTTAATTACTTTTTTTGTATGTTCATCTGTTCCAGTTAAAAAGAAAACTTCTTCTCCAAGAAGTTTATGCCATCTTGCTAATATATCTGCTGCTATCGTTGTATATGCTGAACCTAGATGTGGTTTAGCAGTAGGATAATATATAGGGGTTGTTACATAATATCCTTTCTTAGATTTTATTTGATCTTTTTCAGTTTTCATTAAAATTAATCTAACTTTATGCTTTTTATTTCTTTCTAAAAGATTTTTCTCGCATAAAGTCAAATCATTTAATCTTTTTTTATGTCTTATAAAAGGTTTAATTTTATTAATAAAATCCAGGAGAGATTTCTTTTCATTTATACTAATGCGATAAAAGTCTTGATTATGTTTACCTAAAACAGCCTTTCGCTCCAAATTAAATCGAGTTATTATCCCTTGTTTGTTTAGTTTAATTTTAATTTGGGTTAAAATATTTTTATCATAGGTTCCCAATCTAAATCTTGCTCTATTTTGATATACCCCAAAATTTCCTTCTGCATCACTATATCCTCCTAAAAATGCAAAAAAACATTTTTCATTTCTTAAAATCCAGTTTTCAATTAAATCTTTTTTAGGTAATAAAAAGGAGAAGGATTTATCTAAATTGCAATATAAATAATAAACTCCTTTATTTTTATTAATTTTAAAGTGACCATATATTCCATATATTTTTTTAATTAGCTTGCATTGATCTTTTTTTGTTGTAGTTGATTTTATAAAAATTGTAGAATCTTTATTAACCGATTTTACATTTAAGTCACCTAGCCTAAATCCAATCATATACGCCTTCAATTCATTATTTCCAGAAAATCTTTTCTTAAAATAAAGGGTATTTGCTTCCGAGAGATTTCTAGTTTTAATTCCTAACTGCTTTAATTTTTTAAAAATAGTTACTTTATTATAACCTAATATTTTTCCAATTTTAGAACATGAAAGATTTTTATCAAGATATAATTTTTTTAATGTTTCCTTATCTATTTTTAAAAGATTTTTCTTTCGTATAGGTATATCCATTTGTTTTAAATTACAATAAATTATAGAAGAGCTTATATTCAAAATTTTAGATATTTTTTGTGTGGATAGTTTTTTATAGGAATATAAGTTATACAATTCTTTTTTAGAGAGCTCTATTTTTTGCTTAGGTTTTCTTAATTTCACACCAATCTCTTTTAATCTTCTTTGTATTACTCCGGCATCACAATTGAACTTTTTAGCAATTTGGTAAGTAGATAATTCTTGATTTAAATATAGATTTTTTAAAATAACTTCCGGAATAATAATTTTTTTAGTCATAATATTTAAAAGAATAATGCCTTTTTAAATATATGTCCTATTATTGATATAGTTTACTTAATCTATAGAAGTAGTTAACCCCCATAAACTCTTGCAACATAATCCTCAATATTTCCTCTCTTGCTTTTTCTTTCACTCAAATCACTGTCTTTTCTTATTGGTTTTTTGACATTTTTCCAGTCAATCATATCAGGTTTTATAGTGGAATCATAACTTTTAAAAAGATATCTTAAACCTTGTCCTCTAACACTTCCTTCAATACTCCTAACTTCAATAATTTCTCCATATCTGCTTAATCCTCTAATCAATCTATTCATGATTTCCCCTCTGTTTCTATCATCAACAACAATAAAATGATATCTTACATAATGACTTACATTAGGCCTATTTTCAGAATCCCTTTCAGGAGATTCTTCCCAATTCCATCTGACATGCCTGTCCTTCTTACTAGTATGTTTTATTTTTTCCATAAATAATATAATAAAATCCAATTAATAAAATTATGTGGTGATTAATGCTACCTCATTTGTTTTTATACCAAAAATATATCTTTTATTAATTAATGGAAGACGCATTAAAAAAGTGGAGAGAATTTTTGAGAAGCTGGTTTGAAAGGCAAGAAGAGAGAAAAATTAGGGAAGAGAAATTATCTGGTTTTTATTTGGAACAAGAAAGACTTTTCAAATTTTTAGCAAAAGCATCAAGAAAAAGGGCTTATTCTGGTCTAGAAGAAGAAATTTCTGTTTCAATGGATGAATTTAACTTGATTTATCAGATAGGGAAAGGTATTTTGATTGCTCCAAATACTCCCACTAATGATAATTGTTATCTGCAAAGAGTTGAAGTTCAAGGCTATATTTTTAGAACAATAACTGCTTTTCTGGTTCCCTATCCTCCAGAGGTTTATACTCAAGAATATATTTCTTCTTAAAAACACAAAACTTTATCAGTTTCAAATTCTTAAATATTTTATGCGCCTTTGGTATAGTGGTAGAATAAAACCTTCCCAATCGTATGGGAACCAAGGTTCCCTAACAATTCACCCTTCCTTTAAGGATGACAAAAGGAAAAAGGTTTAGACGCGGGTTCAATTCCCGCAAGGCGCATACTTTAAACTTAAATTTAAACATCAAAAATTCTCTTATAAAAAATTTTGTAGCTTAAAAATTCCTTATAGGAATTTTTAAATAACCCATCATCTTTATAATTTAAACAAAAAGAGGCAAAATGAATATATCAACATCCGAAAAAAGATATGATACCTTTGTAGTTTCCTTGCTGATAGTTTTTTTCTCAGTTTTATGGTTTGTGGGCTCTGTTAATTTAGTCAAAGAAATGAAAAAAAATAATCAATTAACAGGATTTGCAATATCTGATGATGCAAAAAATCAAACCCAGCCACAAGAAATCTATTCAATAAAATCTTACACAATTTTTTATCTAAGTATAATTTTCTTATTAATTATAGTTGTAGCTGTTTCATTGACTCTTATTGTTCCAAGATTGAAAAAATATACCTAATTTTATATAATCTTAAAAACCTATCTCCATTTTCATTCTGCATAAACTTAACAAAATAGTTTCAAGAACTCTCGCTCACAAATTCCTTTTTAACTTCTCTTCCATACTTTCCAGCCAAATGCAGAGGTTCTGGTTTTTTATGAGGTAGATTAATTAATTGCTTGGATAATTCGTACGCGCTGTCAACTGAAATCAAATTTCCAGGACTAATATACATAGGATTACTTTCAGCCTTGGTTTTTAAAACCCTGCCTGCTTTTTTTCCATCTTTTAAAATTTCACCCTCTTTAATCTCGCATCCAATCAAAGAATCAGAAACACCTATGCTAGGAACTCCTGTTGACAAACTAAAATGACTTGCTAATCCTAATCTTGGATGTATAATTCCCTGCCCAGGAATAAAAACAACATCAGGTTTTTCATGAAGATTATTAAAAGCAATTACCATTGCAGGTAATTCTCTATAGCTTCTGAATCCAGGAACATATGGAAATCTAACTTTTTCAAATGCATAAGCCTTGTCTATAATTTTAAAATTCTTATCACAAACAATAATACAAGATAATAATTTATTATTGATAAAAATATTGTCAAAAGCTCCAAATCTGTCTGAAAGAGAAAAATCTATTTTGTTTTTTATTGAAAGTTCTTTGGCAAGCTTTAACTGCTCTTTTTCCAGTTTATCAAAATCAATTCCATATCTGTTGGCAAGTTCATGCTTTCTTGTTATATAGTCATCTTTATTTTCTTTTTCCATAGTCAACCCTCTTTTAAATTTAAATAAAAATCATATATTTTTTAGAAGATTTATAGTTTAAAAAGCTTTTTGATTTCTTTTTTTGAGATTTATTCTGCTTTTCAGCAAGACTAAATCTCTTTTATTGTAGTTAATGTAAATAAAAAATTAAAGAAGTTATAAATGGTAAAAAATCATTGACATCATAAAGTATTTGAGTTTTACCACATATCAAAAATCTTTTATGGATTTCTGATCACTATTAAGAATTAAAAATTTTTGAAGCCTTAAAAGGTGAGCAAAAGCATTTTTAGTAAAAAAGATAAAATAAAAAAATGCTGGGCATAAATTGTGGTTTGTTTAATACTTTATGAGACTGAATGAAAAACTACACTTTTATTCTGTATAACCCCACTTTGACAGTTGGGTAGACTCTAAAATATAATAATTCTAAAACCGAAAAATAAAAGTAAGGGTTCTTGTTTTGAATTATATGAACCAAAC
>JAGVWU010000035.1 GCA_018304145.1 Candidatus Pacearchaeota archaeon
AATCGCTTATGTGAAAAAACCTCCTTCAAAAAATATGAATATGATAACAAATTGGTAAGTTTGTTTAGTTATAGTTATGAGCGAAGCGAATTAACTCGTGAGGACCCTCAGGTCCATTACTACTTTCATTTCTAAAAATTGGAAATGTTTAAAAAAGTTTGATTATAAAATAAATTTGGAAAAAGGGTTCTTGATAGTTTAGCAACATGGCACAAAAACCAAAATTAAGTTTAGAACAGCAAATTGATTTGCAGCAAATTGTAGCTGTAGAAGTAGAACAGCATAGAAGAGGAGAAATTGAAAATTTTACTACAACACGTGAACTTGCTTTAGTTTATAATACAAATAAAGATAGAATTTCAATATATTTAAGAAAATTAATTCCTGCTGAAGATTTAAAATATAGGAATTCTCATTTAGCATCTCAAATTAGGTCTGGAGAAAATCATTCTATGTATGGAAAACATCATTCTGAAGAAATAAAAAGAAAAATATCAGAGGCAAATTCTGGAGAAAGGGGTTATTGGTATGGAAAAACTCTTCCTGAAAAAATTAGGAAAAAAATGTCTTTGGGACAACTAAAAAGAAAAGAAAGAGATGGTTCTACTATTTTACTAGAGGCAAAACTCAAAATTCTTGAATGGTTTAAAACTAATGATAGTCCTATGAAAGGAAAAAAACATTCAGAATTAACTAGGAGGAAGATGAAAATAAATCATGCCAATGTAAACGGTGAAAATAATCCTCGTTGGAATGGTGGAACTTCATTTTTACCATATTCACATTTATTTACTTTAATCCTGAAAAAATATGTTAGAGCAAGAGATGAATATCAATGCCAATTTTGTGGTATCTCTGAAGATGGAAAAGCACATGCTGTTCATCATATGACCATGACAAAAATAATGATTCTGAATTCAATTTATTGACATTATGTATTGATTGTCACAATAATGAAAGTGCATCAACTGGAGAATTTAGAAATGAATGGATACAATATTGTCAAGAAAGAGTGCAGGAAATTTATGCTAGAATGAGTGAAGAAAGAAGAATTGAATTACAAAGATTAAGAACAGATTTAGAAGCAAGAATTTAATTAAATTCTATATTTTCATTTGCAGATAATTTTAAATATGCTAATATATATTAATAAATATGGAAACTGAAATGAAAAAAATCTTAGATGAATTGAAGGAAATAAGAATAGATATAAATTTCATAAAGAATAATATGATTGACCCAGATTGCATTTTAACAGATAAAGAAAAAGAAGAACTTGAAGAAGCAAGAGGAGAATATGAAAGAGGAGAAACTACTTCTTTAGAAGATTTTGAAAAAGAAATGGAACAAATCCATAAGCATAAGTCAAGATAATCTTTTTTCAATAAAGAAGTAAAATGACATATCAAACAACTCTTTCTAATAAATCTAAGAAATTTCTGAAAAATTGTGATACTGAATTATATCAAAGATTAATGCAAAGAATAAGAGAACTTTCAAATAATCCCTTTCCACAAGACATAAAAAGAGTTGAAGGTGAAAAAGGAAAAGTGTTTAGAGTAAGAGTTGGAAAACATAGAATAACTTATGAAGTCTATACTGAAAAGAATGAGATTTTAATTGTTAAAGTTGGAAAAAGAGATGATATTTACGATTAAATAAACTATTCCAAACTTTTGGAACAAAAATTCCCAAATCCCCTCAGGTCCATTAAAAACATTTAATTATTTTCTTCTATTCTTTCAACAATAAACGGAATCTTTTGTATCAGCTCCTTTAAAATCTCTTTTTCAGAAAACTTTGGGTTCTGCCTTGCTATTTTAAATGTTTCACCTGCAGCTGCTATCATTGCTATTTTCACTTTTTCCTCTTTTATGCGTTCTCTTTCAATACAGTCAGAAACATGCTGAAAAACATCTTCATCAATTGCCATTGGATTCTGTTTTCTTAATTTCAAAACTGCTGTGGCAGCTGAAATCATCTTTATCTGCGTTTCCATCTTTTAACAGTTCTTTTTATATGGAAATCATTATTAATAAGGGTATTTAAATATTTTATGATTACAGAATATAGATTGAAAATCAATAATATCCTTAAACAAACCAACACAGATAAACTTATAAAATCAAATTAATTAAAAATTATATGGTAACATTTAATGTGATTGTTGAACAGGATGAAGATGGAATGTTTGTTTCTGAAGTAATTGGACTTCCTGGATGTCATACGCAAGGAGAAAATCTTGATGAATTAATGAAAAATACTAAAGAAGCAATATCTTTGTATTTGAAATGCAAAAAAGTTGATTTGGGAGATAACAAGTTTTTTGCTTTCCAACAGATAGAAATTTAAGGAATTTAAAAATGGCAAAATTGCCTATGCTTAGCGCTAAAGAAGTTATAAGAATTCTAAATCAATTAGGTTTTAAGTTTATAAGGCAAGAAGGAAGCCATATGTTTTTTGAACATTCTGACGGGAGAACAACAATCATACCTAATCATCCTGGAAGAGACATTGGAAGAGGTTTGTTAAATAAAATTATAAAACATGATTTAAAATTGACACATAAAAAATGCTCTTTGCGTACGCTATGGGATTTAGCCCATAAAAAGCAAAGGCATTTTTTGGGTGATCAAGAACCAGACACGCCATGTGGCTTTAGCCCATGGTTCTTGACAAGAGAAGAATTTGAAAAGTTGATTTGATTAATGATATTCCCGCCAGGTATATTTGCACTTAGTACATCTATAGAATTTGGTTTCAGCTTCATCTCCGGCCATCAGTATCTTTATCCCTTATGACTCCTATTTCCGGCTTTGAATCAATCTTTTCAGTAGATTCTATTTTTATTTTTGATTTTGCTTTATAATTGCAACGAGGACATTTAAAGTCCTTATTTTGTGCAACTAAAACGCAACCGCATTTTGGACAAAATTCCATCTTTTTTTATTTTATCTTTCTTTAAAAACTTTTCTCCTCCTTCTTTTGAACTTTATTTTAATTAAAAAATCTATATAAGTGTTTCTTACTTCTCAAGAGTAATACTTATTTGCTTTTTATAGCAATGAAAATATCTTTTTTAATATATCTGATACAATTATTTTGAACCATCCAAGATAGGGTATTTTAAAAATTGCTTTCCCTACAATCTGTTCTTCTTTTATGCTGGTTTCATCTGTTCTGTAATTATTATTTGAGCTTTTTAATTGTTCTGGATTATGGTCTCCCTTTGTCTGTATTGTTCCATTTTCAATTTTTATTATTCTGTGGATTATTGGCCTAGGAGCTTCTGATTCTTTATTTGGCTTGAAAATAATTATATCTCCTAATTTAGGTTGAAATCTTCCCCAAACAATGATTATATCTCCCTTGCTGAATCCATTTTTTATTGGAAATTTTAAAAATTCGTCTTTGGAAATTTCTCTTTCTTCATACCATTTTCCACAGTTTTTCCAGTATTCATCAAAATTAATAATTATTTTATCCTTTTTTAAGTAAGTTTTATCACAAAGAGTTAATATTCCATAATCATTTTCAACAATCTTGTGGTCCATACTAGAAGATTCTACTCCTGCAAGTGGAAGAGAAGTTCCCATTATTAAAGAAAGAGTTGGGAAAAAGATAAATTTTACAAAAATAAAAATAAAAATCAAAGCTACTAGCCAGCTAAGAATAGAATCAGAATGCCAAACCCAATTCCAAAATTGTTTTGTCTTTGTTTTAATTTCTGTTAAATTCATAATTATAACTATGAAAATAGGTTTTTAATTCTGTCGAATTCTTATTTAATGTATTTGTAGATTTGGCTGTGAAGGTGCAGGTATTGGTGCCAGCCTTGGTGTTTCATAGATTTGTGGAGCACATGTTGCTGGTTTAGGTGTGCAAGTGTAAGGCCTTGGTCTGCAGGGTTCACGTACTACATGAAGTTTTTCTTTTACCACTGTTTTTACCTGAGGGTAATATCCTTCAAATCTACGTTGATATCCTAAAAATTCAAGTCCTTGACAAGTATGTGCATAAACAGGAACATTTTTGTAAACCGGAAAATTTATGATTTTTTGCCTGATAACAGTATTTGTATGAATATTTAATCCTAAAACATGAATTCCATCTCCTGCTTGTGAACTCGCTGGAACTGATAATGCTCCTAGCAAAGCAGCTGAGCCAAAAACTTTTGTTAATAAATTTGATTTCATCTTTGTTTCACATTTTCACATTTTTATTCTTATTTCAGTTTCTAATGTGAAAATGTTCATTACCTCCTTTCAATTATTAAATAAATCTGTAAATAATTAAATTAATCTAATATTTAAATAATCTTGTTTTTTGAAATATATCTTCTAAAAATTTATAGGTTCTATTTCATTGTATATCTGAAAAGAATATTAAAAAAGTAAAAAAATGAAATAAAAAAATAATTTTAAGCGGTTTTATTAATTGGTTTAATAGATTTTAAATTAGATGGTTTAATTGGTTCTGGTGTTAGAATTTCTTCTGGTATTGGTTTAGGAGGCATTGCTGGTTCTGCTTCTGGTTCAATAGTTCTTACTTGTGTTTTATTAATTCTGTTTCCATTATATATTGGAGTTGGACTAACTGTTTGATTTCCATTATAAATTGGCTGACATGGAATCTGCTGAAAATATTGTGGTTGCTGAAAACAGGGTGCTGGCTGATAGTATGAGGGATATTCATAATATGCAGGTTCACCACACATTTCACATCCAGAATTAAGCAAAGCTGCTGTTGAAACTGCTAAAGCACTTAATCCATTTACTAATTTGTTTTTCATTTGTTATTATACTATTTATTTAGCTATTGCTCCTGTTCCACATCCTGCTGGACCGCATACACTAACTTCTGGTTGATAACATGGACTTTGTTGATAGTATCCAGTTGCACATGGACTTTGTTGATAACATCCCTGTGCTTGAGGTAATCTATGTATTCCTATACAGGTTTCACATCCAGAATTAAGCAAAGCTGCTGTTGAAATAACTAAAGCCCCTAATCCTGCTGCTTTTAATTTGTTTGATTTGTTGTTCATTTTATTCTATCCTCCTTTCAGTATTTTTTTCTTTAATATTCATCACTTTATAGTGATAATTAGTTTTTAAAAGATTATTATGATGTAAAATATGTTTTAGAAAGATATGAATTTATAATTCGAAAGGTTTATATAGTATATCTTTATTGTATATACGTTAAGTATATACACTATACTTCAAACACCTCTTTTCCCCTGTAAGAGCAAAGTCATCTCGTATGAAACTAGCTCCTCAGGGTTTAAAATCAAAAATGAAAAAAAATTATTCAGGAAAAAAACAAAAAGAAAATAATCTGACGGATCTTATTTTTTTTAATCCTAATTCTTATAAAAAATTTTTAAACTTTTTAATCCAATATGACTGATATTTTTGACAACAAAATTTTATGTGCAAAATGTAATATAAAGATGGAACTTGCAAATTTTAACAAAGATGGATTTGTATTAAAGGCTGTTGTTTGCCCGAAATGCAATTCAAAAATAATCCATCCAAAAGATGCGCAGGAATATAATGAGTTTATAAATTTAAGGAAAAAGGAATTCAATGTAAAGATGAGATTTGTTGGGAACAGCTATGCTGTTTCAATTCCTAAGGAAATCGTAACTTTTATGAAGGAACAGGAAAAAATAATGGATGACATGGTAAGGTTATGCTTTGAAGAATTTGGTAGAATAAGCATTAATTTTGGAAATGGAAACAATCATTTGAATGGAAATCATGTTAATAATAAAATAAATGAAATTAAAAAGGAGAAGTTGAATTAAGATGAAAAAATTATTAATTAATAATCAAATTGGAAGAGGGAAGATAGAAAGCAAGAGTTGTGAAATGATAACAACAAACAAAACAAATCACCGAAGCCATAACCTATCAAAATTAAATATTAATAATCAATTGAAATGAATGAACATCAAATACCTGTTAGACAAGTGAATATGGATGATTCAAAAGAATTTACATTTAGAGAAAGTTCTTTTTTAAGAGAATTATCTTCATTTCAAGCTGTTCAGGTCCAACCTACCCAACAATCATTTAGAGCTTATGCTGATTTAAGACAAGTTTTTGATTTAATGGATGCAGGATTTACTCTCGAAGAAGCAAGAAGAATTGCATATGATAATTATGGAGTAAGAAGAAGTTTAAGGAGATTTTAACATGAACGACAAAAAACCAATAAAATTAAGAGTTGCAGAAGCATTGCAAGATGATGCTTACAAAGGAATTGCAAGAATAGATTCAGAAGTTATGAAAGAACTTGGAATTAAGAGGGGGGATATTGTAGCAATTAAAGGAAATAGAGAGACAATTGCAATTGCTGATAAAGCTTATCCTGCTGATGTTGGAGAAGGAATAATAAGAATTGATGGAATAATCAGAAAAAATGCAAGAACAGGTGTTTCTGAAAATGTTACAATTGGGAAAGCTGAAATAAAAGAGGCAAGCAAAGTTACAGTTGCTCCTGCTCAAAAGGGCATAAGAGTTCAAGGTGATTTAAAACCTGGATTATTAGGAAGAGCTGTTGTTAAAGGAGATATAGTTGTTTTAGGAGGAGTTCAAAGAAGAAGAGATTTGATGAGCGATGAGTTTGGTGATATGAATGATATTTTTGGAAATTTAAATGAGATGTTCGGAGGAATGGGTTTTGGAAATCTTGGTGGTTCAATACAACAGATTAGATTTATTGTAGTGAATACAATTCCAAATAAACCTTGTTTTATCTCTGAAAATACTGAATTAATTTTAAGCAATAAATCTGTTGAAATTTCAGAAGAAAAAATTCCACAAGTTACTTATGAAGATATTGGGGGATTAACTGATGAAGTCAAAAAAATAAGAGAAATGGTTGAAGTTCCTTTAAAACATCCTGAAGTTTTTGAAAGATTGGGTATTGAACCTCCTAAAGGAGTTTTGCTGCATGGGCCTCCTGGAACAGGAAAAACTTTATTAGCCAAGGCTGTTGCAACTGAATCAGAAGCTAATTTTTTATTATTGAACGGACCTGAAATAATGTCCAAGTTTTATGGAGAAAGTGAAAAAAAACTAAGAGATTTATTTGAAGAAGCTGAAAAAAATGCGCCTTCAATTATTTTTATTGATGAATTAGATGCAATTGCTCCTAAAAGAGAGGATGCAACAGGAGAAGTTGAAAGAAGAGTTGTTTCGCAATTATTAACAATGATGGATGGCTTGCAGTCAAGAGGAAAAGTTGTTGTTATTGGTGCAACTAACAGACCCAATTCAATTGACCAGGCATTGAGAAGACCTGGAAGATTTGACAGAGAATTGGAAATAAGAGCTCCTGATAAAAAAGGAAGATTGCAGATTTTAAAAATTCATACAAGAAATATGCCTCTAGAATTTTCATTAAAAAAACATTATATTTCTAATAAAATTAATTTAATTAAAGAACATTTAAATAATTTAAGTTTTGATTTAAAGAAAGTTAAAGAGGGTAAAAAGCAGGATGAAATCAGTGATGAGATAAAGGTAAATAAGGAACTTTTAGAAAGATTACAAAAATATAATCTTCTTTTTTTTGATGATGAATCTAAAAATAAATCTGTATTGAAAGAGTTAAGTAATAAGGAAAGAGAGGAATTACATCCAATTTTCTTAGAAGGTATGCTTTCAGAAATTGCTCAGGTTACTCATGGATTTGTTGGAGCTGATGTCAATGCATTGGCAAAAGAAGCTGCAATGATTGTTTTAAGAAGAGTTCTTCCTAAGATTGAATTAAAAGATGGAGAAGAAATTCCAGAGGATGTTCTTAAAGAATTGAAGGTCACTCATAAAGATTTTGAAGATGCTTTGAAAGTTGTCCGTCCTAGTGCAATGAGAGAAGTTCTGGTTGAAACTCCTAATATAAACTGGAATGATGTTGGTGGTTTGGACAGTGTCAAACAAGAATTAAAAGAAGCTGTTGAATGGCCAATGAAATTTCCAGATGCATTTACAAGACTAGGAATAAAGCCTCCAAAAGGGATTTTATTATATGGGCCTCCTGGAACAGGAAAGACTCTGTTGGCAAAAGCTGTTGCAAAAGAATCAGAAGCTAATTTTATACAAGTAAAAGGACCTGAACTATTATCGATGTGGGTTGGAAAATCAGAAGAAGGAGTAAGAAAAATTTTTGAAAGAGCAAGACAAGTTTCACCTTCCATTATATTTTTTGATGAATTAGATGCTTTAGCTTCTAAAAGGGGAATTGAACAAGGAACAAAAGTAACTGAAAGAGTCTTGAATCAGTTGCTTGCTGAAATGGATGGAATTGAAGATTTGTCAAACGTAATTGTAATTGGTGCAACAAACCGCCCTGATATGCTTGACAGTGCATTGTTAAGGCCTGGAAGATTTGACAGGATTTTATTAGTAGGAGCTCCAAGCAAAGAAGGAGTTGAACAAATATTAAAAATCCATACTAAAAACATGCCATTATGTAAGGATATAAACCTTAAAGAAATAATTAATAAAATTGAAGGTTATGTCGGAGCTGATGTTGAAAGCTTGGTTAGAGAGGCTGCAATGCTGGCTTTAAGAGAAAATATAGAGTGCAGAGAAGTCAGAATGAAACATTTTGAAGATGCTTTGAAAAAAGTTGGAGCTTCTGTTTCAAAATCAGATATTGACAGATATAGGAAGATTGAAACTGATTATTTGAAATCAGCAAAAGCTGCGCTTGAGAAACCTATTGAGTATCTTGGATAAGTTCGCTTTAAGAGGTAAATTTTCATAAAAATGGAATATAATAACAGACCTTGTTTAGGAAATTGCAATTCTTATGCTGGTTCTTCTTATGGATTGCATAGCTATTTAACTTTGAAACCTGTTGAATACAAGAATTCTATTGGAGATTATTCAGAAAAAGTTGATTATAGTATGCAGTGATAATAAAAATTCAAGAAATCAATTCTGCATTATTTTTATATCCACATTTTTTGCATTCAGAAACTTCATAGTACCCAAATGAATTAGTAATAATAGACACCATGTTGCTTCCGCAGTTTGGACATCTAATATCAATTTCGTCCCATGCACCTGGTGTTTTGAGTAAGTGGTTTTCCATGTTTAAAAATTCTTATAAAGGATTTTTAAGCCAAGAAAATTATTCTATAATTTTCTGGTTCCTAAAATTTCTTTGTGAAATTTTTTGACCACAAAAATCTTTTAAAAGATTTTTGATGTTTAAGAGCAATTCCTCATTCAGGTTTACACTCCGAGTTTTCCACTGATATTTGTACGATTTATATAAGACTAAGAAATATATAGACTTTGTTGTTTAGTAGTATATATTTGTGAATTTGATGCATATGAGAAGTGGGAATAAATTATATTATATAATATTAAGTAACATAATAATTTTTAAAAAGCTTTTTAGAATGATTTTTTTATGAATAGAGAATTATATCAAATGTCTAGAGGAGATTTAGCTAGAAGAGTTTATGGGGAGTGATACTAAGTTTTATACTATTCAAGAGCCAATAAAAAATTAATGGAAAGAATTGAAGGTGCAGAGATTGTTAGAGAAGATAGAGGTTTTAGAATTGGCGACGAATATCATGCAGTATATTTTATTTCTTCAGAATCAACGAATATTAGATTTGATTCTGAGGGAGATGTTAAAATAACAGGGATAGGAGTAGATGATGATTCAATAAAAGTTACAAGAGATAAAATTTCACGAGCTTTTGGTAATTCTTAATTATATTTTTAAAGCTTCGATTAAATAATTAATTATCTTGTTGTCACAATTATCTTTCCATCTTTGGTTTTTATGAAAGTATGCTCTGCCTGGGACACAGGGGCACGGGATTTTTCAATTAATTGTGGAAAATTATGAACAGCTCCAATCTGTTCCAGTTCTTTTAATCCTAATCTTGCCATTGGACCGAACTTTTCCTGCATTTCTCTTAGAGAAAATGGAAGGGTTTTATATTTTTCAGAAACATATTCTAGAATTTTTCTTGCTGTTGGATTTCTCGGATTTCTTGAAGTTGTTATTTTGAAGATATTGCTTGATTGTCCGTCAATAACTTTTCCTTCTCCTGTTGTTGCAAAAGGCTCAATTGCATATGCTCCTTCCTCTAACTTTATATTGCTGTTATTCGCATAATTTGGAATTGTAATCCCTGCATGAACATCGTATTGTTTTAATTCATGCCCTGACAAATTGATTATTGGAGAGAACCCTTTTTTTTCAATTGTTTCTTTAATTGTTTTTCCTATTTCAGTTAAAGAAGGATTTTTATTTAAAAGATTTAATGCATTTTCCAAAGCTTCTTCACTTGCTTTAATCAATTCTTTATATTTTTTTTCAGGAGTTAAATCCATTGAAAAAGCAGTATCCGCAATAAATCCATTGATTTGAATTCCAATATCCACTTTTAATAATCCTTGTGCTAAAGCCTGGTCTTCTAAAGTTGGGTGATAGTGAGCTGCTATTTCATTTATAGAAAGATTTACTGGAAATGCAGGAATTCCTCCTAGATTTTCAATTTCTTTTTCTATTTTCTTAGCAATTTCAAGAAGAGGCATTCCCGGTTTTATTAAATTTCTTGCAAAATCTCTTATTTTATTTGCAATTTCTCCTGCCTTTTTATAATCATTTAACTCTTTTTCATTATCATTAATTTTTTTGCTTGAGGATGTTATGGCTTCTGTTGATTGTTGTAATTTTAGTTTTGTTGATATTTTATCAGATTTACCTTTATCTTTGGCAATTTTTCCTGAATGCTCCCTTACTCCATTGTTTCCGCCATATGATTTTTCAGTACACATTTTATTTATTGGAAATGTTAGTTTATAAAGGTTTAAAGTTTTGTTAATATTTATATCTTTAGCAGTCTTTATAATTTATGCCACAAATACCCCCTTGTGAAGAGGATATTGTAAAAACTGTTATTTATTCAGAGATTAAATCTGATGATATTTCAGATTATACCCGAAGATGCATGCAAAGTTTTCAAGAAACATTTTATAGAAGAAGACAAAAACTTATTAGCAAACATAATCGTTCTCTTTCATTAGAAGATTCTTTATTGTTATGCTGCAGAGAATATGAAGAAACACCACAACATAGAAAACGAAGAATTGACAGAAAGGCTTTGGGTTTAATTAGAAGATGTTGTAAGAGAAGTTTAATGTTTGTTAGATATTATTATAAAAAATATAAAGAAATGAAACAAGGTCATTTTTATATTGAAGACAGGGATGAAAGTCTTGAAGAATAAAATAACCAAAAAGAAGAATGGGTTTTTATTTATCTTAACTCATAAACAACATTAACATTTGCAGTTACTGTCACATCCTTAGGCAGGACTGTTGCTGATTCTTTAATCGCCATTGTTCCTGCAGCTTTATTCACCATGTCATATGTGTATGGATAATAATTGAAATTTGATTCTGAAACTGAAATTACTTTTCCTAGTTTAGCTTCTAATCCTTTAGCCATTGTTTCTGCTTTTGCTTTTGCTTTTGCAGTTGCTTCTGCAATTGCTTGATTCTTATATTCTTTCTCTTTTTCAGGGCTTAATGAAAATTCAATGTTATTTATTTCATTTGCTCCATTTTTAACAGCAATATCAACAATCTGCCCTACTTTGCTGAAATCAGTTGTTTTTATTTTAAGAGTTTGGGCTGCTCTCCAGCCTTTTGATTTAGAGCCTGTCTGAGTCCAGTCTTTTTCTTCATATAGATTCAAACTTTCAGTTTGAATGTCTTCTTCTTTAATTCCTTTAGATCTTAAACCATCTATTATATTCTTAATTGCTTTATTTGCTTCTGCTTGAGCATCTTCTGCATTTGGTTTTAATATAGAAATGCCAACCCAGACTTTTGCCTGGTCAGGCTTAAAAATAAGTTCAGAAGTTCCATCTGTATTTAGTGTGCTTGATTGCGTTCCTAAATCAAGATATTGATATCCGAAAATTGCAACAATTAAAAGTGTAGCAATTGCAATTCCAATCCATGCATTTTGCGTTTTCATATTTTATTTAGGTAAATCATATATTTAAATGTTTTTTAGAGTTCAAATTGGGTTGAAGCTATGAATCTTCAAAATAAGAAAAAATCTGCCTGTTTTAGCATACAATAAAAATTTATTCTCAGATTAAAATAAAGTATTCAGTCTAATTTTATTTTAAGAATTATATCATTTGCTTTTGATAAGATTAATAAAGAAATCAGTATGCTAATTCTAAAACTATTTTTTTCTTTTAATTTTTAAAACAATCAGAATAAGCATTATTAATATAAAAATTATTATAGAGATTACAAAAATATTTATAGTATTAGCTGCTTTTTTTATCTTAGGGCTTTCTTTATAAGAAGTTTGATTCTGATTATTTATATTTGAATCTTCTGATAAATTTTTTGAGATATTTGTAGTTTTTGATGTATTTTTATTTTTTGAAACAAAACTGCCACCACTTCCTGTGCCTCCATCATAATTTTTCTTCTCTTCAGTTGGACTTAAGCTGAACAAAACTTTGGTATTGTCATTTCTATTCCCGTTATTATCTTTACAATAAAATATTGCAGTATAAGCTCCATCACTTAAACTTGAAGAATTATAGAAAGTTAAATTATCTATTGTATTCATAGTCAGATTAGTAACTCCTAAATCCAAAGAATATTCACAATATCCTATTTCACTCAACGTGATATTGAATATAAGAACATATCCTGAAATGTAAGCAGTTTCAAGAGGAGAATTAACCGTTACATTTGGGGGAATTTCATCATGAATAAACCCGTCATTCAAATTATTATGATTTCCAAGCACTTCATTAACATTGGTTACATTGTAAAAATGATTATATGTAAAATTTGCATTTGTTGCATTAATGATATAAGTTGAATAATTTCTGGTTCCATCATTATTTACATATTCTGTGATTGTTGTAATGTTTGTCCAGCCCGATAAATTTGTCAAAATAGAGAATTCAAGATTGTTTAAAACATTATATGCACTTATATTTACATTGTTTATAGGATTTCCAAAAGTATCATTCACATATGCTCTATAATACCATTTTTTAATTAAAGAAGAACCTGCAGCAACAATTTCTTTAGGCAAGCTATAAGAACAATTAATAAAAGTATTATTGCCTGAACTTACAACTGAATAAACATCGGCTGTAACTCCAGAAATATTAATGCAATCTTGAATTATAGTATTATTTGAGCCTTGGAATACAATACCTCTGCTACTAGCTGAATATCCTATTGAATTTTGATTATAAACTATATTATTAAATGAGTCTCTAATGAATAAAACATAATTTGAATTACTACTGGCTATATTATTTGTTAATGTATTATTATTTGAATTTGGAAAAAGATAAATCCCATAGCTAGTATTGCTTGTTCCTGTGTTAGAGGTTAAAATATTGTTTGAAGATGAAGCAAGATAAATCCCATAGCTAGTATTGCTTGTTCCTGTATTGGAGGTTAAAGTATTGTTTGAAGAGGAATCAAGAAAAATTCCATAATTTGAATTGCTTGTTACTATGTTAGAAGTTAAGTTATTGTTTAAAGATGTACTTAATCTCATTGCATTTCCTGAAGTGCTTATTACATTGTTAGAGGTTAAAGTATTGTTTGAAGATAAAATAAAATAAATTCCAAAACTATTATTTGATGTTCCATTATTTCCGTATAGATTATTATTGCTTGCTGTGTTTAAAGTTATCCCATCACCCCCAACACCACTGCTTACATCAGCAATATTATCAGATATATTTGTGTTCTCGCTTCCAATCCATATTCCAGTGTCCATCCCACCTCCAATTATAGTATTATTAATTATAGATGAATAATCAGCAGTATCTGTCATTTCAATTCCTATTGATTGGGCATTTGTATTAGTAGTTGTGGATAAACCCATACTTATATTGCAGTTCTTTACAGTTGTATTAAATTGATTGCTCCGGACTGCTGAAAAATTTTGTGTTGAGCTCATATAATATCCGTTGCAATCAAAGGTTATATTTTGAGCTTGAATAATAATGCAGTCAGTATTAATAGCATCATTAATTATATTTGCAGTAAGTATATAATATGTATTAGCAAAATTCAAAGTTTCACAATTTGTAATTGGAGTTGGAAGCTCTCCAGTTTCTCCAAAATTAAAACTGCCTAATTCTCCTTCTCTATACTCAACAGGGGGCTTTTTGCGAAACAAACTCATTATATAATTTTTTAAGTTATTAAATAAATTATCCTGATTATAACTTTTATTTATTAAATCGGAATTATCTATTGTTTTGTTATTGATTCTTTTTATATTTAAGAATTCAAAAACAAAGAATACTAAGATAAATAAAACAATAAAAATCAGTATAAGAATAAAAATATTATTAGGAAATATTTTGATAGGTACTTTTCGTGGTTTGTCCTTTAGTTTTACAGACTTATTTTTTCTCTCTTTTTTCATAAATTTATAAGAATTCTGTATATTTAAAACTTATCTAAGAAATTATTTATTGTAGTATACGGTTATTCTTGCATGGGGTACTTACTCTATAATTTCTATTACTCATTTTTCAATTAACCTCAAGAATAAGCCAGCAATTGCTTC
>JAGVWU010000064.1 GCA_018304145.1 Candidatus Pacearchaeota archaeon
TAAAGGTAAAGTTCTGGGCTTATAACCAGTTGATAGGGTTAAAAAATTAAGAAGTTAGAGAGAACTAGCCTTCTGTGTTGTATTCATACAACACAGCTGCAAATTTTATTATTATAAACGAATTGATTATTTTAAAGTATATAGAATGAATATTGAATTCAAAAAGATTTAAATAATCTTTTTTATATATAAACAGGAGAAAAAGATGGTAGAAAAAGATTCAATACTCAAAGAAAAACTAAAACAATCAGGAATATTTGATTTCAAGGAACTCTACGAATTCGCATTTGATTATCTTATGACTGAAAATTATGATGTTAATGAAAAAAAATATAGTGAAAAAGTTTCAGGAGATTCAAAAGAAGTTGAAATTGAATGGGAAGCATTTAAAAAGGTTTCAGATTATTTCAGGTTTGTTCTCAAGACTGGCTGGAAAATAACAGGATTAAAAAAAGTTAAAGTAAAAAAAGGTGATAAAGAGGTTACAATGGACTCGGGAATGATTGAAATAAGATTTGAGTGCCTTCTTCATAAAGATTATGAAAGCAGATGGGAAAACCATCCTATGTGGAAATTCCTAAGAGGGGTTTACGACAGATATATCGTAAAAAACAGAATAGAACAGTATGAGGAAAAATTAATAAGAGAGTTCACTGATTTTATAAATCAATTCAAAACTTTCTTGGCTGTGGAAGGGAAATAACTAATTTCCATTTTTAGCTAAAAAATTTCTAATCAAGAAATATGTTCTCCAGTATATATATTAATTTTTATTAATGTTTAAAAAAGACTTATAGCATTAAAATGTATTAAAAGGAGAAATAATGTCAAGTACACAGTTATCAACAGATGAATTAGTTGAATTAACATACGAAGCAATTAAATCTTTAGATTTACAAACCCGATTAAGACATGCGAATTCAGGGAACCATGTTTATTTTTTAACTGAAAAAAAATATACTGAAATATATGCTCTTAGAGGAGACACCTGTACTCCTGATCTGTCTGGAAGAGATTATCCTCCATCAAGAGATATTAAACTCTTTCACGACTTTGTATTTCGAGGCATGTATGATAAAAAACTTTGGGGATTTATCCCTTTATCAGAAGAAGCAAGAAAATTATTAGAAATCAATAGTAAAACAAGTCATATAGGCATAATAACTAATGGAGAAACTATAGCCACAAAAAGACCTGTAGACAAAAGAAGAGTTTCATATAATCTTTATCATTAATAAATAAATTAAATAAAACCATGTCAGACAAACAGCCCATTTATATCCTCCCGGAAAATGTTGACAGGATGATTGGAAAAACAGCGCAAAGAAATAATATTCTTGCTGCAAGACTGGTTTCAGATGCAATCAAAACAACTTTAGGCCCAAAAGGAATGGATAAAATGCTTGTTGATTCTATAGGGGATATAACTATCACAAATGATGGAGTTACAATTCTGGAAAAAATGGAAATAGAGCATCCTGCTGCAAAAATGATGGTGGAAATCTCAAAAACCCAGGAAAATGAAGTGGGAGACGGCACAACAACAGCAGTTATGATCGCGGGAAAATTATTGGAAAATGCGGAAAAATTATTAGATTTAAAAATTCATCCAACAATAATAACCAAAGGTTATAATCTTGCTGCTGAAAAAGTAAAAGAATACCTAAATGAACTTAGTATTGAAATAGACTCCTCAAAAGAAGATTTGCTAAAATGTCTGGTAATGACTGCAATGACTGGAAAAAGCGCAGAAATAGTAAAAGAAAAATTTTCAGAACTTATTGTAAAAGCGATAAAGCAAATAGAAGAAAACGGAAACATAGATATTTCTAACATAAAAATTGTAAAAAATAAAAGCAAAGGAATTGAAAATACAGAGTTAATTAAAGGTATAGTCATTGACAAGGAAAGAGTTTCAATTGACATGCCTCAAAGAATAGAAAATGCAAAAATCGCTCTGATTTCAGAATCTTTAGAATTAAAAACACCAGGCTCAGAAACCAAAATTGAAATAACTAGCCCTAATCAATTGCAAGATTTTTTAAATAGGGAGGAAAGAATCTTAAAGCAAATAGCTGAGCAGATAAAATCTTCAGGAGCAAATGTAATTTTCTGTCAAAAAGGAATAGATGATGTTGTTCAGTATTATCTTGCAAAAGAAGGAATCTATGCCTGCAGAAGAATTCCAAAATCAGATATGGAAAGTCTCTCAAAAGCAACCGGCGGAAAAATATTGACTAACCTAAATGAACTATCTGAAAACCAATTAGGAAAAGCTGAGATTGTTGAAGAAATAAAGCAGGGTGAAGAAGCAATGACTTATATAAAAGGTTGTGAAAATCCAAAATCCATAACTATTCTGATTCATGGAGGCAGTGAGCATGTTATTGATGAAGTTGAACGAGCTATTAAAGACGGACTAGGAGATGTTGCAGCAGTTCTTAAAGATAAAAGAATAGTTGCAGGAGCAGGAGCAATTGAAATTGAACTTTCAAAAAAAATAAGGGAATTCTCAAATTCCCTTTCAGGAAGAGAACAACTGGCTGTTCAGGAATTTGCAGATGCCTTAGAGTTCATTCCAAGCACCTTGGCAGAAAATGCAGGCCTGGATCCTATTGATATCCTAACAGAATTAAAATCCAAACATGATAATGGTGAAAAATATGCAGGAATTAATATTTTAAATAATAAAGTAGAAAATTGCATAGAAGCTGGAATAATTGAGCCAATGAAAATAAAAACCCAGGCAATCAGTTCAGCAACTGAAGTTGCAACAATGATTCTGAGAATTGATGATGTTCTTGCATCCAAATCCCAGCCCTCTAAATCTAATTCTATCTCAGATATGGATTAATCAATGTAAGTAGTTCTGGAAGTTTCATGACCCAATCCTAATTTCATTTCATCCCAATTCGGCCATTTCTCATAAAACCTTTCCAATGCAGTTTTATAAGGAGTTTCAACTCTTCCAGGAGAATCTTCAATTACAGCACTATGGCCTGCATAACCACAACAATCCCCTGTGGTAAGCATTTTTGAAAATTTACCAGCCCCAAAAACCCTTTTTCTCCCCCCACTATTTGTTCCTCTTGCCATTATTTAACAATGAAACGTAAATTTTTAAATCTTTTGTTTACTACTTTTTCTGATAAAAATAGATTCAAAAAAATTCTGTTTCAAATTTTCGAAAGCATAAATACAAAACTGACCATTGCAATGAATAATCTTAAAATAGTGATATTATTTGCAATTGTCATATTATAAATAATATTTTTAACTTTATAATTGTTGCTAAAATTTATTTTTCTTAATTCTAATTAAATATCCTATGATATTCACAAAAGGATGCAATAATCCAAACATGATAAGAGCAATAATTATCTGAGCCCATGTAAGTTTTACATAAAAAATAACAAAAATAATTGCTCCAATTATCCAGTCAAGCTGGTCAAAAGGAACCAATGATTTCCCAGGATTTACATTTAGTCTTCTTTTAAAAAAACTTTTGATTAAATCACCGGATAAAGCTCCAAATCCTAATAAAAATCCTAATAAAACAAAATTTATAGAGGAATAGTCAACCAAAGAAATATTAATAATATAAGGATATAAAAGTTTCTGGCAAAATACAATCAAAACAGCAATTAAAATTCCAAAAAATAACCCTCTGAAAGTCTTGTTTTTTCCAAAAATAGGTTTTTTGTTTAATTGTCTGTTGAAATCAATGGGATGATTAAAAAAATTTATCCATTTAAACAAAACAGGAACCATGTTTGCAAATCCAGCCGGCAAGAAAAACCAAAATATCCTGATTAAATCTATATATTCCATAATGACTATTGTTCAATAATGTTTATAAGTTTGCTGTTTTTAATTTCTATAAGAAAAAAGCATTCTATAAACGATTATTAAAAAATTTATTATAGATAAAAAAAGGGTAATTAAATTTGCAAAAAACAAGCTAAAAATAGCAATGATAACATAAACCATTCTTATTGCAATTATTTCATATTTTTGGTTAAAAAAAACATAAACAAAATTATTAATGATTATTAATATCAAAAGCAGGATGGGTATTTGTTTTTCTTTAAGAATAAATGCAGAAGCTATTATAAGACAGATTAACACAATATGGTCAGAATAATAATCTATATCCCCCCAAATTTTTGAAACTTTTTTTTGATATCTTGCTAATGAACCATCCAACCCGTCAAGAAGAAGATGCAATAAAATAAGTATTATGAATATTATTTTGTTTGTGAACAAAAAAAATATTGAAACAATTCCTAATATAAACGAAATAATAGTTAGCATTGAAGGTGAAATATCTATTCTTTCAAAAAATTTTAGAAAAGGAATAAAAAAATTATCCTTATGTTTTTTAAGAGTCATAAAAAATATGATATAAATTTTTTGTAAGTTATTCATGATATTTATTAACTACTGATATTGTATCTTTAACAGTATAATAACCTCTTATTAGATTATATAACAATAAGATAATAACCATTATGTAACTAATCCTTCTTAATAAATCTAGGTTCAGACTAACAAAATAAACATTCATGGTTAAAATTGCTAATAATGAAAATGTTACAATTTTTACAACAATAAAAAATCCCCTACTGAATCTTGAACTCACTAGGATTTTTCCAAACTTGCTTTTTATCATTTCAAAAGTTCCTAGATTTGCTGCAAATGAAACTGCCCTAAAACCATCAGTTACAAAATATCTTACCAGCATGATTAAAAAAACCCATAATGGGACTAATCCAAGAACAGCAAAAGTTGCCCAGTAACTTGCTTCAACAATCCTGTCAAAGATTACATCAACCACACCTCCAAATTTTGAAGCTGTTTTAGTTTTCTTTGAATAATAACCATCAAAATAATCCAAAATAAAAGTCATAAACATAAAACCAAGACCAAGAAGTTTAATATTAAAATTAAAATTCATAACAAAAATAATTATACTTAAATATAATGGAATTAATCTAAAAACAGAAATTCTATTTCCTATATTGTTCAATACTATCTTTTCCATTATAATAATTATATCTTTAATTATTTAAAGTTGTCTAAAATATGATTAAGCTATTTTTATTAATTTATTTAAGATTCAAATCTTAAACTGATTTTTCACAACAAAAAAATACTTTGGTTTATTTGGGTATTTTTAGGTTCTAAAAAATTTTAAAACGAATTAATAAATTTTCCAGAGTTTTTTAGATAATCTATAATTTTGCTTCCGGAAAGCAGAATAGTAGAAGCCCCGACTCTTATATAGAATTCCTCTACTCCATCACATTTCAAAAAAACAGGCTTGTTGCTTTTCATGCATTCAACCTTTAATACATATTTTTCTTCAATTTTTACAAGTTCAAAACTCATGAAAGGCAGATATTCATTGCCAATCCTTTCTTTTATAAGATTGGTAAAATGCCTGTTAAACATATCATTATTTTCAAACTCATCTTTCTCTATTCCTAAAATTTCTCTGTTGTCAGAAACTCCTATTAATAAATTCCCGCCCTCTGAATTCAAAAATGCAGCAACGGTTTTTAAAACCGCATTTTCAACTTTCCTGTCTTTTTCTCCTGTATGCAGATTCATTCTTAAAGTTGATTTAAATTCCAATTTTTCATCTTCTCCTTTCTTTATTAAATTAAGTATTTCTTCAGGAGAATCTGTTCTTTTAATAAAAAAGTTTGGATTCTTGTTCTTAAATTTGTTAACAAAAAAACTGAAAGCTTTTAATCTATATCCTTTCATATATAAATAACCAAAGCAAGAAGAAATAAAAGCTCCTAAAGCAACCAAGGTTAAATTCATCATAGTATAAGGATAATCTGAAAGAACTTCCCCATAGTCCAAATAAACCTTAAGATAATATTTCGTCAATTCTGCTACTAATCCAAAAGTAACTGAAAAACTAAAAGAAAAAAGCATTATAAGAAGATAATTGGCCTTGAATTTGCTGTGTGAAAATAAAAGAAGCATTATTGTAAAGCCTATAAATCCTACTGCTATTCCAAAAAAAGTCTGTATTATTACTCCTCTTATTCCCCCTAAAAAAAATGAAACAATTATAAATATCAAAAAAATAAATTCAAATTCAGCTGGAATTTGAACTTCATAGTTTCTTCTTAAAAAATAAGGTATGAATAAAAGAAAAAGCAAAAAGATGTTTGCAATCATTATATGCCATAAATGAAAGTAAGTGGCGTAAAAGATAGAAAAAATCAGGATGATTTTGACTATTGTTGACAAGGAACCTTGTATTTTCCCAGCACTTCCTTTCAGCATTTCAAAAACCTTATGCATAAATATAGCAAGATATGAAGGTTTATATTTTTTTATGCAGTAAAGGAGATAATAGAAGATGCGCCACCCGGGAATTGAACCCGGTTCCCATCCTTTTTGCTTTTCTCTTCCTTTTTCCGGAAAAGCGAAAATTCAGAAAAGCTCTGATTTTCTTTATTGGCAAGGATGAATTCTACCGGTAAACTAGCGGCGCATAAGTTTAATATGCCTAATTTAAGTATAAAATATAGTTTAAAAGATTTTACATTGTAAAAACAATATTCGCAACATTTTAAAATCCTATTAAACATATAATTATATGGAAAAAACTAAAATATGTCAGGATTGTAAAAAGGAATTTAAAATAACAAAAAAAACAAGGTATGAAAGGAAATACTGCGATAAATGCAGCAAAAAAAGAAAAAAAGACTATGAAAAAATTCATACAATAACATTCGAAGACTGCGAGGATGAATGATTTTAGTTAAATTTGAATCTATTCTAGTATATTTAAACTAATAAAATATTCTTAAATGCCTCTTTTATATCCTTAAGCTCTGTTGTTGCACTAATCCAGATTCTCCTTAAACTAGCTTCAAAGTAAGAATGAACAATAAAATCTCTATATTGCGCCATTTTGAACCAAGGAACCTGTTTGTTCTTTTCTTTTAAAGCTCTTGGGATATTTCTGCTTGCTTCCCCTATTATCTCTATTCTTCTTATTACCGCATCTTGTAATTTCTTATCTTTTTTAAATTCTTCTTCAGAAATACCATGCAGATATTCTTCTATCTGCCTAATGCTTTCTCTTATATCATTAAGATATAATTTGTAATCTCTTTTCATTATAGAATCTTTATCTCATCATTTAACATATTTTCTCTAACTTCTTTTCTTATAGTTTCATACTCAACTAAATCAACCTTTCTTTTAATCACTTTTTGTAGTTCCAATTTAAGACCAATAAGTGTAAGTAAACCTGCATCATTATGTATCTTTATGAGTATATCTAAATCGCTATTTTTTTTCTGTTCACCTCTTGCATAGCTTCCAAAAATTCCTGCTTTAGTGACCTTAAATTCTTTTAAAACAGGGATTATTTTCTTTTTTATCTTTTCTATTTCTTTATTTTTTTTCATATTGATAACATCCATTTACAGTATTTAAATTTTTAGAAATTCAAGCTGTGTTGTATGAATACAACACAGCTTGATTCAGTTTTAAAAGTATTTTTCCAATTCTTTTTCATCTATTTTTGAAGCTTTTATTATACTTGATAAAGTTTCTCTTTTTAATTGAGGATGCATTGGAACTGTTAATCTGATTATTTCTGCTCCATTTACTTTTTCAAGTTGGACATGACTTCCTCTTTGCCTTATAATAATAAATCCAAATTTGTTAAGAATTTTTATCAACTCTTTACAGGACAAGTTGAGGAAGCCTCATTTTATAACTCTATATTTATTATTTTTCCTTTCCCATTAAAATCAATATCTAAATAGAGCATTATAGCTTCTTTGATATTTTTTATAGCTTCTTCTAAGGTATCTCCTTCTGAAATGCATCCAGTAATGCTGGAACTAATACTGTGTATCCACCTTCTTCTTGTTCTTCTAAAAGAATTTTTAATTTCATAAATCTCCCAATAATTAGTTATATATAAATTTAGTTATATTTCCCATCCGGCATTTGCCTTTCTCTTTATTTCTGCAATCTTTTGCAGAGTCTGGATTTCTTCATGAGTTAATAGGTCCTTATTATCTTTGAATTTTCTGAATTGCTGTTTAGACATGTCTGTATAAAGATAATTAGTTTCTTTTAATTGCCTCTCAAAATTAATTCCTGGAAGAGACATTGCTATTTCCATTCCTTGAGTTGCTTCATGCAATTGATTCTGGTTTTCCTGAATGGCTTTTATTTTTGCAACCTGCTCCCCATTTTCATTCATTAAAGGTATTCCAGGTTTTATTTTTCCTGATTCAATTGCAACTCCAAAAATTGCAGGATTTGAATTTCTAAAAACATATTGGTGAAGGATTTTTATTTTGGAAATAGAAGCTAATTCCATTAATCTTTCTTTTTTAATTTTCTTCCTTTTTTCTTCTTGAAATTTTAATAAATCTTCTATTAATTTGTAAATAACTTCTTGTTTTATTATCTTTATTTTTTTCTCTGTTTCTTTTACTTCTTCATCTTCTTCAACATTAAAGCCAAGGACTATTGCGTCAATTGGATTTATTTTAAGATTAGCTTCAGCCTTTATAATGTCTTTTTTATTAATAGAACCAATTCCAGCGCTTATTATTTTTATATTTTCCTGTTTTAATAGACTAATAAGAGCTTCTAAGCTTCCTAGAGAATCTGCTTTTATTATAATTCCTTCTTCATCTGTCTGCAATTTTTCTCCAATTTCTTTTTCAAATTCTTTTTTAATTTCATTTAGATTATTTTTAAATATTGAAAAAGGCATTCCAGGAAGAATGCCATTAGAATTAATCAACTGCAATCTTATTCCATTTGCAGCTGTTGTCTGATAGACTGGTTTGAATTTTGAAGACAAAGGCATAATTTCTTCTAGAACTCTTATTTTTGTTATAATAGGTTCATCAAAACTTGCAATTGCAATTTCATCTTTTGCAGATAAAATTCCATCATATAAAATTGCCTCTGCATATTGCATGGTTTTCTCCTTTTTTATTTCTAAGATAACTCCTTTTGCATCTTTTTTTAATTTTAGACTTTCTTTTAAGAATTTCTGAGATAAACCACAGAGCATTAAAATCAATTCACTTATCCCCTCTCCTGTTTTTGCTGAGCACGGAACTAAAGCTAATTGAGAGCTGAAATCAGTAACTTCGTAAAAAGGCTTGGCATTAAATCCGTGATGATATAAACTTCCTATTATTGTCAATAGTTTTTCATTAAAATCCATTTTTGCGTTTTGAGACTGCATTTCTAGGCTATCTTTTAGGCCTTCAGACTGTTTTCTCCAGCCTGAAATATTGTCTATTTTGTTTAAAGCTATTAAAAAAGGAGTTTTGTTTAATCTTAGAATTTCAATCACTTCTGCTGTTTGAGGCATTATCCCTTCATTTATATCAATTACAAGAATAGCTAAATCAGCCAAGCTTCCGCCTCTTTTTCTTAGATGAGAGAAAGCTGCATGACCCGGAGTGTCTATAAATAAAAATCCTGGAAAATCCAGTTTGATATTCTTTTCTTCAATTAAAAGGCATCTTTTTTTGATGTTTTCAATCGGAACTTTTGTAAAAGAAATCTTTTGAGTTATTCCTCCTGCTTCTGCATCAGCAACTCCTGTTTTTCTTATATTATCCAATAAGCTTGTTTTTCCATGGTCCACATGACCTGCAACAGTTACTATTGGATTTCGAATTTGAGATGTCATGGTGGTATATAGATAAGAGTTAGTATATAAATAAATCTTAAAAGATTTATTCAAATAATAAATGTTGATGAAATGAATTCATCAATTATTTCATTCCTTTTATCCAAGTGATGTTTACTAAACTTCAGTTATTTAATATTTATTATAATTATTTTAGAACATAGTTATTTTTAAAGGTTGAGATATGTTATAATTTATGGCGTCAATAAGAAAACTTGAAAAAATGCTCAAGCCTTATAATATTGGAGGAGCGTTTTCAAGTGAATTTACTCAATATAATGAATATCAAAGAGAGGAAGTCAAAGCAAGATTAGATGAAATAGATATTCTACCTTGGGGTAAAATTACTTATAAAGAAGTTCTTGAAAAGGCTGCTAAAGAATTGGGATTAATTTAGTTATTTTTCCTTCATTTATTTTTATCCCTTCTTGTTTTAATAATCTTTTTTTCATTCTTGGATTAAATTTATTTTTAAAAGTATAACCTCCAATCTTTCCATCGCTTCTAATGACTTTATGGCATGGAATATTTATTGGGTTTTGGTTTTTAGAAAGAATTCTTGCAACTGCTCTTGGGCTTGTTTAGTTTAATTGCAATTTGTTTATATGTCAAAACTTCTCCTTTTGGAATTTTTTGAACTAGATTAAAAATTTCTTTTTGAAGATTCATTATGTTCTATTATAATTTATTAGCTCGTTAAGAAAAGAAGATAATATTTTTTTTTTGAATTGGTAAGTTTCTCTTACTTTTTCTGGAGTCATCAAGAGGGTTTCAGTATAAACAACAACCATATTTCCATCAATGGTTCTAATATCTTCTCCAGGAGAAATATCATAAACATTACTTGAAAAATTTCTGCAAAGTCTATTTCTTATTTTGGTTGCCAATGGACAAGTTAAGGGATTTTTATACCCCTTTCTTAATCTATAAGAAAATCTTGGAGGTTCTCTTTCATTAAATTTTCCATATTCAAAAGAAATTTCTATTGCACCTGATTTTTCCAATTCTTTTTTTATCTTGTCTTCTAATTCCTGCATTTGTTTACCTGCATTTGGTACATGATTTTCTTTTCTTTTCTGCATGTATTAATTAAGATAATAAACTATAAAAGGATTATGAATATTAAAAGTTCTTTTAGAAAAACTTAAAAACTCTTTTTTATGATTTAATTAGCCCTAGGGAAAGAGTTCTGTGAAATAAAATGAAAATTCAAGTTATAAATACTCATGAACCAAGATTAGAAGCAGTTTTACCTAAAGGTCATGATATTGTAACAAAATCCCCTGTGACATTATTAGTTGGGGAAAATAATACTGGAAAAACAGCTTTTTTGAAATTGTTATATTCTTCTTTAGTTAATGGCCATTATTTTGATTATTAGAGAATTTCCAGATTATTTAAAGAAATAAAAGACGGAGGCACATTCCATCTTTATAGGGCAGAACATGGAGATGAGAGAGAAGATGATAAAATAAGAAAATTTCTTTCAGGGTATAATGGTGAAATTACAAAAAAAGGTTTAGAAGAATATCTAAAACAAAGCAATGATAATAATAGATTTGTTTTCTTTAGACTGGAAAATGGCAATTTACTTTTTCCTTTTTGCGATTTTGTTCCTATTGAACTAGTAAATAGTATTGAATCTTATAATTATGATTCTACCTATAAAAATCCGCATATTTTTAGTTTAGAGGAAGATTTCTATCAAGTCACTCCTGGATTAGATTCAAGAAGATCGTTTGATGAAATATTAAAAAGAATCCAAAATTTTTATGAGCAAAGATTTCCTTTAGTTGAATTGAAATTTAGTACTTATTTTTTTGATTCTAGAAAAGAAAAACATCAAGATTCAATAGAGAAACGTTTAGGAGAGCCTGAATATAAAGATGGACAGACTTGGGTGTGTTATCCCATAATTATTTCCTAACGACAAATTAATCTTATTATGTTTTTTCATATTAAATACAATCTCCCTTGCTTTTTCTTTCTTGCATATGCTT
>JAGVWU010000002.1 GCA_018304145.1 Candidatus Pacearchaeota archaeon
TATATTAAGGGCTACATATTTATAAAGCTTTCGTTGATAAAATAGAATATAGCACTTAAGAAGTTAATAGTTATTATTTAAGACGTAGTGTAGTTAAGCTATTCTATATACATTTGCAGGGATGCTAGAGCGGTCAAATAGAACACGTTAAGGCCGTGTTGGCTTAGTGCCTTCGAAGGTTCGAATCCTTCTCCCTGCATGAACAGATAATAAAATGGAAGATAAAAATCAAGAATTCAATAAAAAGGCAGACATATCAGAAACCTTTGGAACATTAAAAAGAAAAATGAGTGGTCAAGAATTTAAAGATTTAGTAAGAAATATTGAACCAATTATCCAAGAAGATGATAAAGAAAACTGAAAAAAGAGTTTCCAAAATCTTTATAAACCTTCAATCTATGAAACTTTATCCTGCGAGTTAGAGTAAATACTCATCGCGTTTAGCGGGAAAGAATTTTTCTGCTATAATTAATGGATTCAAAAACTTATAAAACAATAACATGATAAGTCAAACATTAATCAAACAAAGGGAAAAAAGAAAAACAAATCCTGCTTTAGTTGAAATCATAGAATTTGCAAGAAAAAAAGAATTATTAGAACTAGCTAAAAGATTATCAGGACCAACCAGAAAACAAACTAAAATCAATGTTGGGGAAATTGATAGATTAAAAGAAAAAAATATCTTGGTTATTGGAAAGGTTTTAGGCGAAGGGGAAATTGAACATAAAATTAATATATCTGCTTTGAGTTTTTCAAAGCAGGCAAAAGAAAAATTAAAAAAAGCAGGATGTGAAATTAGAACTATAAAAGAAGAAATTGAAAAAAATCATAAATTAGAAGGTGTTAAAATAATTTAAAACTTTTAGGAAAAGTTTTAACAAAAACTAAAATCAAAATGGAAAATAAAAAACTAATAATTAATGGAGAAAATGCAGTATTCGGAAGACTATGCAGCTATGCTGCAAAACAAGCTTTGCAGGGAAATGAAGTGATAATTATTAATTCTGAAAAAACAATTATAACCGGAAATAAAAAAAATGTTTTGAATAAATATAAACAAAGAAAAATCAGGGGTGGGGCTTCTCAAAAAGGACCTAATTATCCAAGAACCCCTCATATGATGCTTAAAAGAGGGATAAGGGGGATGCTTCCAGATTACAGGTGGGGGGAAGGAAGAGATGCATTGGAAAGAATTAAATGCTATGATGGAATACCTTCAGAATTTAAAAACAAAGAGATGATAAAAATTGAAGAATTAAATAAAACAAAATTTATTAAACTAAAGGAAATTTCAGAAAAAATCTAATGAAACAAAAATTTCTGAGATTAAAAATCTCAGAAACATTCAAATAATAAGATTTGAATTTTTATCAAAGACTATGGATATTAAAAAATCTATAATGATCGGTGGAAAAAGAAAAACTGCAATAGCTAAGGCTTTAATTACAGAGGGTAATGGAAAAATTTTAATTAACAAAATACCTTATGAAAATCTTGATTTTTTTAAAAAATTAATAATACAAGAGCCTATTGAAATAACGAAAAAGATTTTGGGGCATTTTAATTTTAATATATCTGTAAATGCAAAGGGTGGTGGAACAGGTGCCCAAGCAGAAGTGTCCAGATTATCTATTGCGAGGGCATTAGTTAAGTTCACCAAATCTGAAGAATTGAAAAAGGCTTTTATGAAGTATGACAAAAATCTGCTTATTGCAGATACAAGAAGAAAAGAGGCTTATAAACCAGGCGATTCAAAAGCAAGAAGAAAAAGACAAAAAAGCTTTAGATAAAGTTTATTAATCGAGCTCTCTTTTAGAAAAAGAAACTTCAGAGAGAAATTATTATTATAAAGAGGTTAAAATGTTAGAAAATATTTTAGGTATGTTCAATAGCTTAGCAAATTATATATCAAATACTTTGAATCAGTCGAGTTTGTTAATAGGAATCATTGTCTATGCTGCATTTATTTTAATATATTCTGGATTTTTTTGGAATTTTAATAAGATTGTTTCAAAAAAGGATTTTTATGCAAGCTTTATTCAGAATTATTTTGATGAGAAAAATGAAGGTTTTAAAAAATTAATAGGGGGAATTTTAAAACTTATAAAATATATAATAGTATTTCCCGCAGTAATATTGTTCTGGTTTTTGGTATTTGCATTATTTCTTTTGTTTCTTTCAAAAAACAATGAAATTTCAAAGGTTCTTTTGATAAGTGCTTCGATGATTATTGCAATAAGAATTTTGGCATTTTCAGAAGAAAATTTGTCTAGAAATGTTGCAAAGATAATACCTCTTACACTTTTAGCAATTTTTATAATTAACCCCAGTTTTTCAGACTTAGCTGGTTTTTTGGATAAACTGTCTTTAGTAAAAGATTTGATTAATAGTTCTTTGAACCTGATGATTTTTATTTTTATAACTGAAGTGGTTTTAAGAATACTGAATCAAACTTCAAAAACCTTAAGAAATTTTAGTGAAAAAAGAAGTGAAAAGATTTTGATAAAGAGACCTGTCAAGAAGATTAAGAGAAATTAAAACTTAAAATTATGCACCCTTATATCTGGAGACAACAGATAAACCCTGTCTGTTTTGCCCCTCAATCCCCTATAAACTCTTTGCAATAATTCTCTTTTTGCCTTATCCATATAAAAGCTCATAAAATAAGAGGGCTTATTTTTTTTAAATATCTTCCAAAAAATTTCAGATATGTTGGGGTAAGGAAATCTTGTTATAACAATGCTATTGCACAGGTCTCCTGGAAAATCTATCCCCCTGTTGCATTTTGTTGTGAATAAAACATTTATTTTTTTATCTTTAAAATCTTTTATTCTTTTTCCAAATGGATCATTGGTTTGTTCGTTGATAAGCTGTTCTTGTGTTGGAAGATTTTCTAAATTCAAACTTATTTTTTCACTTTCATTGGGCAAATCTGAAAAACTATTTACATGAACCAAAACCGGTTTCTTTGCACAGGATAAACATTTTGAAAGTGAGTTAAGATACTGCTCTCTGGTTGTCAAGCCTTTTTTAAAACTTTCATAACTGCAATCAAGCTCATATCCATACCTGCAATTTATTAACTCTCCCTGATGGCTTGTCTCTGCTTCAATTATTTTAAATTTTTCCAAGCCAAAAATATTTTTTAAAACATTTTCAGAATGAATTGTTCCGGACATTAAAATAAAAACTTTATTTTTTTCAACTAACTCCTTGAATCTTTTTTCAAGATTAGTGGTTACAAGATTTATTATTAAATCATTTTCTTTTTTACTCATTGAAAAAAATGTTTCGTCAATAAAATCTTCAAATATTTTGGCAACTTTGTAAAGATGATTGATGTAATTTAATTCTTCATCTAATTCATCTACAATTTCTGGATTATTTAGCATTATCTGCAATAATTCTTCAATTAAAGTATTTTTAAGTTCAAATATTTCATTTGAATCTTTTAATTTATTTGAAACCTTAATCGCATTGACTGTGTCTGTTAATTCTTGAACTGAATTGATAACCTGGGGGTTTTTTGAGTAGATATTATTCAATGAAAACAGCAGTCTGTTAAGATTTATCTGCTCTTCATTTGAAAAATTGTCTAAAAAATCATCACATTCATCAATTATTTCTAGTTCAGTGCTGGGCTTTCTGTTTAAAATAGATTCAACAATATATTTTGCGCTGTTGAATATTATTACATCTGCATCTGCATAAGACTCATATTGTTCATAATAAGGGCAGCCTTTTGTTCTTAGATATAAGGAAAATCTCCTGTTATTTAGTCCGGAATAATTTATTTTTTTAGAGTCTTTAAATTTTCTAAGCTCTATTTCTTCGGGAAATAAAGGAGACCAATATGGGCAGACCGGAGCTATCGTCATTCTTTTTATGTCGGTTATAGAATCAAAATCCCTAAAATCTACTGAAGGATTCTGCCTAATATAATCTTTTAGTATATTAATATTTTTTTCCTTAATCTCTATTTTGCATGGAATAAAATGGTTATCGCAGGAAATTTCATTTTTTGCTGCAAAATTTTTTCTATGAACCTGATTCGGTTCAAAAATCTCGGTCAATATTGCATTGGTTTCTTTTATTTTTGGTTCTAGAATTTTGGAATTTTCCTCTAAAAATTTGCATTTAAAATTTTTTCTTCCAACTATTGAAGAAATTTTAAGTTTTTTTCCATTATGAAGGATATATTTTTTGCTTGTATAATCGTTTTTATACTGCTCCTGAAGATTTTTTATTGGAACAACTATAGAAGTTTTTCCAAGATGCCTTGCGAGATTCAGTGCAATGGCACTTTTGCCTGTTCCACACTGCCCTTTAATAAAAATTATCTTATATCCTTCTTTTATAGAATCTAAAACCTCTTTAACAACATCTGCCTGAGTTTTTCCATTTGAAAAAACCAAAGGTTTAAGCTCTTTTTCATCTTCAAATAATGACCACATTTTAAAATAGAGGTTAAAGAGAGTTTATAACAATTCTTGTTGTTAATTTATAGGTATCTGCCCATTTTGCGTAGGCATTCCAGCCATTAAAACTTTTGATAAATTTTTCATAAGAAATTTTTTTATTTTTAAACAAATCAATTTTTTTCCTAATTTTTTTAATATTTCTTTTTCTTAATAAACTAAAATAATAAAAATTCCTAAAACCTACAAAATCTATGCCTTTTGATAATAAAATAATTTTAGATTTGTCTGGATGTAGTTCGAGTTTTAGCTTTTCTTTTAAAAATTCATTAATTTGCTGCTTCCAAATTTCTAGTTGTAATTTTGATTTATGCAAAATTACAAAATCATCTACATACCTTATATAATATTTTGCTTTTAATTTATACTTAACAAAATAATCCAGTTCATTTAAATAAACATTAGCAAAAAATTGAGATGTTAAATTTCCAAGAGGCATGCCTTTTCCATTAATTTTAGAATCAAAGTTATTTAATATTTTCTCAATAAGCCAAATTACTTTTTCATCTTGAATTTTTCTTTTTAGAAGATTAACTAAAATCTCCTGACTGACTTCATCAAAATAATGTTTAATATCTGCTTTTAGACAATAAGCATTTTTACTATGATTCTTAGTAACTTTTCTTAAAAAATAATAAAATCGTTTAATAGCAAATAAATTTCCCTTGCCTTTTCTATTTGCACAAGAATCGTAAATAAACAATCTTTCAAAAACAGGTTCAATTATATTAATAATTGCATGATGCACTATTCTGTCTCTAAATGCAGATTTAGAAATTTTTCTTGTCTTTGGATCTCTTAAAATAAAGGTTACAAGAGGTTTTGGTTGATAAGTCTCAGTTATTAATTCCTTTTGCAATTGAAATAAATTTCCAATAACGTCCTTTTCAAATTCAATTACATATGACATTTTTGTTTTCCCTTTTCTTGCTTTACGCCAGGCAAGAAGAAGGTTGCTCATATTGTAAATCTCCGAATATAAGTTCTCTTTCATTATTAAAATTCTGGTAGCGAGAACTATTCTGAAAAGAGAGCCATCATCATTGTTGAGGTTCCTGTTGTTGCAATTGAAGTTGGACCTGTTGCCATGCCCAATGCTATTGAGCCAACATTAGTAGCACTTTTGCCTTTACATCACTGAAGCTTCTCGCAAGAACCTTCTGTATTTTATAGCTTAAATTCAAGTAAAATATGCGCTGACAAAAGAGCATGTAGTTCTGGTAGCTACCAGAACTAATAATTAAAAGAAATGAAGTTTAAAAATTCTTGTAAAAGAATTTTTAATCCCATTCAAATTTTACAATTTGAAGTTTTAAAAATTATTGTTTTGCAAATTGCATTAATCCTAAGATAAGTTCTTCAAGTTTTCCTGCTTGCAAAGTTCCTAATTTTCCTTCTTTTATTCCTTGGGCAGTTTCTAAAAAAGAATTTAATTGTTCTTGAGTATAAGGCAAAGCCCGCATTTCTTTTGGAGAAATTTTTTGCGCGCCTTCGGCGCTTTTCTTACCACGTACCCTGAAAAGAGAGCCAAGATCATAGTAGAGGTCCCAGTAGTCGCAATAGAAGTTGGACCTGCCGCCATGCCCAATGCAATCGAGCCAAAAACTCCTTGCATAATCTTTTGATTGAATTGGAAGAAGGTAAAAAGTTACTTCCCGAATTCCTGTTTTATTTTTTAAGAACAAACCAGATTCTTTTGCAAGTTTTTTGCTTCTTGCTAAAAATACTATTCCATTATCATCTGCAAATGAATCTGTTGGAACATTATGTGTTTTGGTTTTTCCTAAATTTATTACTCTTTTTTTATAAGTAGGTCTTGCTGTATCTTGCTCGGCTATTTCTAAAATCACTTCTGTTGCAGCTCTTCCATTTAAAAGAATATCTGGAGTTAAATAAAATTCTCTATTATTTTTATGAGCATCAACTGCTGTTTGAGCATAAGGAATCAAAGGATTAAATTCAGCCAAAGCTCCATAAATATTTCCCTGGATGCAACTAAAGCTTTCAGTTGTCCAAGCTCCTGGATAACAAACATCTGAATCAACTCCTTGCTTAATTCTTTCTTTTAATAAATCTCTTGCTGTTGCAGGTTTTCCTTCTGAACTTGCTTTTTCATAAGCAACTGCAAAATTTCCTGTTTGTCGTTCTAGTGCCATGATTTTATTATGAAAAAGGGATTTAAAAAGGTTTCTAATGTTACTACTTTTTAATTAATATCGTTTAAACCAAACAAAAGCATTTATCGGTATATAATTTTAATTTGTAAATGCTTTTGTTTGCTCGCAGTATTTTCCAAACTCACACCATTTGCATAAAGGGCTTGGAGAAGCAGGATAAATTGTTGTAGATTCTATTTTATTTATCAGGTTTATAATATCCTGCTTCAGGCTTTCCAGCTGCTCTTCTGTTCTTTTTGAAATCATTTTTTGATTAAAATCAAGAAAATGCCAGATTAAATGAACATCTGATGCATTAAATTCTTTTCTTATTCCTATAGAATACAAGGCTAACTGCCGGTCTTTGTTTAATTCCTCTTGAGTTTTTATTGAACCGGTTTTATAGTCATGAATCTCAAAAATATTAGATTCATTATTATGAACAAGCCTGTCAATATAACCCTGAAGCATATATTTTCCATCATTATTTAGGTCTATTGTCACCTGATGCTCTATTGCTATTGTATTATCCAAAAAAGGATAATTTTTAATAAAGTAATCTATTAAAAACTTGATTCCTTTGTCAAAATAATATTCAAAAGTCAGATTAGTGTTGACAATTTTTATTTCTTCTTTAAAATCTCTTTTCCAAGATTTTGCATAGTATTCTATTGCATCTTCTAGCTGCAGATTTCGCTTTTCAAGAATTTTTAAATATAACCATTCTAAAGTTTCATGCACTTTTTCTCCCAAATATGCCTCTATTGTACATTCTATTTCAGGAGTCAATTTATCAATGTATCTGAATTTAAATTTTAATGGGCATTGTTCAAAAGCAGAGATTCTTGAATGTGAATAGATTGTCATTTTCTTTTTGGGATTAATTATTTTAATAAAGAGAATATAAAAGGGTTTCTATTTTGAAGATTATGTATTAGTCCTGTATTTTACTGAAATTATTTAATGGTAGCCATAGGGTTGCTTTTATGAAATTAAAAGGAGCAATTTATTAAGCAAAAAAACTGATAAATAAAAGGTCTATCCTGTAAGTTTAGATAAAACAGGATTAAGACAAATATTCTGTTTAAAGAAATCTAGAAAAATTTATAAATTGCTTTTATCTGATGATTATACTTCAATTATATTTGAAGTTAAGAATAAGTTTAAAAAGGAGAGTAAATTAAAAAATATATGAAAAAAATAATTTTTGGAATAATGATATTATTTTTGTTGCCAGGATTTGTTAGTTCTGCATCTGCATTAGAAACAAATACTTATAGCAAGAGCTTTCTTGGAAAAACAATTCCTGAAGAAGTTCAGTATCAAAATTGCGATGCAGCAAAATCTTGTCTAGATGGATTAGAGTGTTATATTCTACCTGGCATGGGAAGCCCAAAATGTGTTAATCCAAATCCTTGCTCTTATTATCAATGCACAGGAAATACCGAATGTTCAGTTTTAGAAACTTATCCTCCAAAAGTTATGTGCAGTTGCAAAGGAGGCACATGTTTATCTTCTTCAATTCAATCTGGCTGTGTTATTTCTAAAAATCTTGAAACTAGAAAAGAATCAATAGTATGTCCAACAGAACAACCTATTGAAACTTCAGTAACTTTTTCTGGAGAAACAACAGGATTTCAAGGTACAATAAGCGGTGGTGAAGAAGGTACTTATGCCAATGGAACATCTGTGATCATAGCTAAAGAAGAAAATGTAGAAAATGGAGTGATGATAAAAATAGGTCCAATTGAATTTGAAACTTTTGAAGAAGTAACTGTTCAGAATTCAAAATTATACATGAAAACTTCTAATGGAAAAAATACAGAAATAAAAATAGCTCCTGAAACTGCATCAGAAAAAGCATTGGAAAGGCTTAATTTAAAAGTTTGCTCTGTTGAAAATAATTGCACTATTGTCCTGAAAGAAGTTGGAAAACAAGAGGAAATAAAAACTGCTTATGAATTTCAAGCAGAAAAAATAGGAAAGATTTTGGGATTGTTTAATGCTAGAATGGAATTAATGACTCAGGTTGATGCTGAATCAGGTGAAGTTATTAAAGATGAAAAGCCATGGTGGGTGGGAATGTTTTCTGAAAGCAAAGAAGAAAGTTCAGAATAATTATTTAATTTTGATTACCACTTAAAAATTACTTTTATTTTTGGTGTAACTACTTTCAAGATTTTCTGTATTTAAATATAATTAAACTAAAAAACATATTTTTCTATGCAAGATTGTATATAAAGAAAAATAACTTTGCTAATCTATAATGGAGGATAATATGATATTGGAATTATCTTTTGGTGTTGTTGGGGGGGCAAATTTAGGTTTGGAGAAATCTTGGGGATTAATTCAAAACCTAATGATAAAATACCCTCATGCAACTTGGAAGAAAATAATCAATTGGAAAAAAGGCAGAGGAAAATATATTATTGAAATTGATTAACTTGTTTTTTATCCATTTCTAATTCTACTTAGAGGGTTCTATAACGATTTTGTTTAATTACTGGACTTCCACAACCCATGCAGATTGCAGTGCTCTCTGGCAAATAAAACATTATCAAACGGAAGGCAGAATTCTGCTTCAGGTTTTTCACCTGGATTTAAGAATTTCTTATCAGATTTATTATCTTGGGTTATGACTTCTATCCATTCTATGTAATGCTCTTCTACCATCGGATGAGGAACGCTTCCGATTTTTACAATTATACCTTTATTTGTTCTTTCTATAACTGGAACATGTTTTTCTTTTGAAGCATCAACTGTATTTTCTTTAAGAAGAATCATTAGCTGTCCGCAACAGAAAAGAGAATTATCATGACCTTCATGTAAAATCTCAACTATATTTCCGCAAATTTCGCATTTGTAGATTTGATTTTTTTCGGTCATATTGATAATAATTGTTCTTTGTTTAAATAGGTTATGAATTATTTAACATCCTCTAAATCCGCTTCTGCCTGTTCTAAATTAAAGGCAGCTTTTCCTAAAGATTTTTGCTTTTCTCCTTTGTGATTTTTTGCTTCTTCTAAAACCAAACTTTCTGCAAGAGTTATATGCTCTTCGGCTAATTCGAGATTTTCTTTTGATTTGTTTCTCTTTTTTCGCATAGAACTAAGAAAGGATTGAGGATTATAAAGTTTGTTGTGAAATTAACCAAGGCTGATTTTGGTTGTTCTTGTTAAAGGAACAATTCCAGAAATCATTCCATTGTGATATAATGTCAAAGCAGGTTTTCCTACTAAACTATCAGGATCAAAAACTTCCGGCACAAAGAATATGTTATAGGCTTTAGCTAATGTTTCAAAATCTTTTTTAGAATAACTTATCGCGGAGCCCCCAGAACAGTCTTTTCCTGCTTCATTATTTATTTCTATCAAGACTTTTTCAGATTCATTAAAATTAACTCTATTGCATCGAGCTCCACCTACATAAGGATAAACACCAGTAATAATTGCAATAAATCCTACTTTATCATCTAAGCTTTGTTTCGGTATTGGTTGTCTTGTTGTTAAAGTTATTTTCATTTAATTAAAGAAAAAAAGAGATTAATAAAGATTTCTATAAATTTTCACTACTGGATACTCTTACAATTCATCTAGAGAACTTTTTCTAATTCTAAGATAATCTTATTTTTATTTTATTATTTAATTCTTTATCAAGTCTTGGATAAAATGTTTCTGTTTCAAATCTAGAATGATTAATGAATACTATTTTTAGATTATCTATTTTAGGAGAAAGATTAAAATCAATGTCCTTTTCAATTTTGTCTATTAATTCATTGATTTCTTTATGCTCTTTTATTAGCCTAATTAAATCTTTTTTTCCTCTCACCTTGATTACCCTTTCAAAAATAATTGTTTCTTCTTGAAAAAAATGTCTTTGAACTGCTTCTCTAAATTTATTTAAAAGAGTTTTGGTTATAAAAAAATCAGTTTGTTGTTTTTCACCTATTTCGCTTAATAATCTTAAAAGTTTTATATGTTCCTGAATCATTAATTCATTTATTGTCACCATATTTTAAATAATAATCTACAGTATTCTTCCCCAATTTCATTATTTTTGCTATTTCTCTTATTGATTTTTTATCTTGCAGGTATAATTTCTTGAAAGTTTCCTTAGGAAAATCTAATAAATATTTTTTACGAGATTTACAATAAAAATCATAATCTTTTTTTAATTTTAATTTAGAAACCATATAATTAATACCTCCTTCATCCCTACTTAAGGCTACAACTAAATCTTTATTTAGAATGTTTTCATAATTTTCTTTTAGAAAATTAATCTCTTTTTGTGTCCAATTCTTTTTGAAGATATTGTTAGGACATTTGAACATATAAACTTAACTACAAGCTATCAAAAGGGCTAGAAATCTTCTTCAATTCCGTCGATGAAACATGAGTATACCGCTCAGTCGTGGTGAGCGAACTATGTCCGAGTAAGAGTTGTATCTTTCTAATATCCGTTCCATTTTCCAATAAATGGGTAGCGTATGAATGTCTTAATGTGTGGCAGTGCACATGTTTATTTATTCCGGCTTTGATTGCTGCTTTCTGAATTATTTTTTGAATATTGCGTGTTGTTAGAGGTTTTACCTCTGAAAAAACATATTTCCAATTTTTTCTTTTTTCCAGATACTTTTTTAATTTGCTGGACAATTTTTTTGCTAATATAATCATCCTGTCTTTCTTTCCTTTACCACTTCTTACCCAACCAGTGTTTTCATTGAGATCTAAATCACCTGGTTTTAGGTTCACTAATTCTGATACTCGAAGTCCTGAAGAATAGAGCATCTGCATTATTAATCTAGATTTTTTTGTGAAGGCAGTATCAATTAATTTAATCACTTCTTCTTTTGTTAAAACTGTTGGAATTTTTTTTTCGTTTTTTGGGCGTTTGACTCCAGAGGTAGGATCTTTTCCAAGCAAATTAGTATATGCAAATTTAATAGATGATAAAAATAAAATGTTTGAAATAGGTGCTTTATCTGACATCTTGTCAGCTAAAAACAACTTCACATCCGGTTGTTCAATTTCCTCAGGTTGTTTGTTTAAATGTTCCAACAGCTGTTTGTTAAACAACAGATAGTTCCTTAAAGTATAGGGTGATAATTTAGATATTTTTATTTCTGTTTCAAGGCGCTTGAGAAATTCTTGAGGAGTCATTTTAGATAGAAATTTTTTATTTTTTTAATAGAATCATCATTATTTAAAGTTAACAACGATATTTTATTAACTTTAAATTTAATTTGTATGGGTTGTTTTTTTAATTCTTTAATCACAGAATCAATTTGTTTTTTATTTTTAAAAATACCAAGAGAAATATGAGGAATATAAACAGGAAGTTTTGGATTTTTGAGCCCCTCTAATATACCTAAATTTAATTTCCTGTATAAATCCATTATTTTCTTTTTATTTTTATTAATTAATAAATAAAGATAATATTCATGTTTTGATTTTTTTAATCCTTTTAATAAAATATTAAATTTTTTTGTAATTTCAATAGAATTTTTTATATGTGTCTCTAAGGATTTTTCATCATTTACAGAGAAGGTATAAACTAAAGTAATATGTGGTTTGTATTTTTTATAATCTGGATGATACTTCTTCAAAATTGTCCTTATTTTCCTGTTGTCTATAAAGACTACAAGAGCCCTTTTTTCCTTTTTCATACACAAAAATGTGCGAACTTCTTTATAAAACTACTGCTTTTTGATAGATTTACTAATAAATGTCAAAGAAAAAACAAACAAAACAAATTGGAAAAAGGATTACCAAAAAATAAAAAATTTTAAAAAATAAAAAATAAAATGAATATGTTTTATCTCACTTAGAATTCTTCCTGATTTTGAGATTTTTTGTTTCTGAAACAATCTCTGCACAGAACTGGTTTTCCTTCAACTGGCTTGAAAGGAACTTCGCATTCTTGCTTGCATTCTGCGCAAACAGCTTTATGCATTTCTCTCTCTCGTCTTCTAAATTGAGGTCTTCCAAAAGATCTTCTTGGTCTTGATTTTTTAAAACAATCATTACATCTGACAGGCCTTCCTTCTTTAGGTTCAAAAGGAACTTCACATTCCTGGCCACAATCAGAACAAATTGCTTTATAGCTTACTCGACTTAAAGAATCTTCAGAACTATCGTCTTGAAATCTTCCCATTTAATTTCCTCCATTATACTAAAACTAATTGGATTAGAATTAAAGGGTTTAAAAACATTTGGGTGATTTAAAAATCAATTATTATAGTGAAGAATTTCTTGCCCATAGTTCAAAGAAATTCTCTTTTTCTTATTATTAGTGTTATAAAATCAAAAATTAGAGAAAGTTATAGCAATAGTTAAATGGTAAGCAAAATCTTGTTAAGCATCCTGTAAGTAACAGAAATAGTAAGGTTTTTATATGCATGAAGTTCTTGCTTTTGCTTAAAAGTTTTAATTTAGGAGAAAGCTTTAAAAACTATTTTGAATTCTATTGTTTATGACTATAATAAGTTTAGAACTCTTATTTACTTTCCTTGTTTTATTCTGTATAGGAGCATACTACATTGGAAAGAAGAAAAACATTCTCTTACTTAAAAGTCTAGGACAAAGAGGATTCTTTATATCCTTGTTTCTATTAGTTTTTGAAACACTCATAATGATTAAGAGAGGGGTTAGGTTTGACTGATTAAAAGATAAGGATTGATTTTTTATCACTACATTTATTAATTTTCTTAAATTTTTCTTAGTTTTATATACTACAATTACTTAGCTAAAGGTTCTTAGAGATGATTAAAAGTTGTTGCATGAGGAAAAATGAATTTTAGGAAGCTTTGCTAACCTAAAATTCTGACATAGGTTGTTAATGTTAATTCTCAATTAGATGGGGCTTCAGAGGGTTGTTATGGAGAGTAATAAAATATAAATAGAGGAGATTATTGTTGGATAAGTATAGAAAATGATGCTTATAATGATTTAATTAATGCATTTCATGGCAAGGTTTACAGAAATAAAGATGGAACTCTTACTTATGAATTTGATGAATCTATGACACATCAGAGGTTTGGAAGAGATGGTAATGTTGGACCAACATTTTTAGTTTTTAAAGAAACTAATAGAGTTACAGGACAAGAAACATATTTAGATATTCAGTCACTTTGGACTTTGCAAGGACTTGAACTTGTAGCAGATGAATCAGAGCTTGCAAAACTTGATCCAGTTGCAGCTGAAGAAGCAAGAACTCATTATTTAAGAGTTGATGGAACTTACATGATTAGAAAATTGGAAATTTTAGCAAGGCATGGGCGCTAAAAACCTCCTGCAAAACCTCATTTTTAACCGAGTGCCGACAATATACATTGTGCGAAGTTCTCACGAATAAATACTGATTTTATTGAAAAAATGATTTAAAAGCGAAAAATAGAGGGTTTTTATTGATTTTGAATTATATTGTCCAAAAGTTTTGGAATAAATATAACTTCGCAAAACTCATTATTGTTTAATTCTTATTTTTAATCTTTAGAGGTTTTATTGAAAAAAGCTCTTGTTTGATTTCTTAAATTTAGATTCTGAATTAAAAAAAGATGTTTTAAAATATTTGTTAATTTTGAGCATCTTTGAAAATAATGTTTTGTTAATAGTTTATATATGCCTAATCTGTTTTAGGTGTGCTTATTCCATAATCAGTTTTAGGTGTGCTTATTCCATAATCAGTTTTAGGTGTGCTTATTCCATAATCAGTTCTAGGATCTTCCCATTGATAATGAATATCTTTTATATGTGCAATACTTCCTGGGATGATTTTACCTGAACTATCTCTTAATTGATAAAAACCTTCTTGAATCAGTTCACCTTCATGATCATATTTTGGATAATCTTCTGAGACAAAGTCTTTTGGTGCATCAATTATATCACCAAGACTATAATTTCCACCAATTATTGCAGGTTCTCTTTCATTCATTTAAGTAATAAATATATAGAATATTTAAAGATGATTATATTAATAAAATAAGTTCTATAAAAAACATTTTTATTTATTTTACTAATTTTGTTTTTTATGAATTTTCCTGGTTTTTTCTGTATTTTTCCTTGATTTTACATGTTTTTATTCATGCAAAAACTTTTAGTTTTTGCTTAAAAGATTTAGCTTAGTTGTTTTTGATTTAAGAACTTAAAATGATTTCAATAAAAGGGCTTATTGTTTGATAGATGTCTGTAATTTTATTGTATAAATGATTTGTTGTTTCAGGGATTGATTCAATTGTCTTTATAGTCATATAGGTTATTGTTGTTCCATAGACTAATGCCACTCCTCCAAAATCTAAGCCATTATTAAACCATCTTGTCCATTTAGGTAAATCTTTGTTTGGATCAAATATATGTGATTTTGATGCTTTTTGTTCTAAGGTCATAAAAGAAATTAGGATTCCTGTTATTTAAAGCTTTTTAAAAAACATGAAATAGTATTGATATCTTGCATTAAAATTTATCTTTTGATATTATTTTTGACTTTTGAAATTTTTTGATAAAACTTTTTCAAATTTGAAAAAAATGTTAAAAATGTTGATTTTTCCGGAGTTTTTTGAATTTTTATTCATGCAGGAAGTTCTTACTTTTGCTTAAAAGATTTGACATTAAATATTTATGGTTCTATTTCAGTTTTATCTTCAAAATTTGAATCTAAGCTTCTTGCAAAGTATCTTGCTACTCCTTGAGCAGCTGTTATTGCTAATTTTTTATCTTGTCCATGATAAATTAATACTGGTTTTTTAAAAGCATGATTTCTTAAATCTGAAAGATAAGCTTGGTAATGAGAATTTGTAGATTTAACAGAAACAATTGCTATTGTTGCATTATCTGGAGCTTGCAAGGTAAAAGTTATTTCTCCATCTCTGTATAATTTATAATTAGCCATATTTATATTAATCTAAGTGTATTTTTAAGAATTATGGTGTTGTTGATTGAATTTCTATAGAAATTTAAGAAATTTATATAAATTTGAATAAAAATCATATGATAAGTATGGTTAGGATTTTAGGATTCTATAATTTTATACTGTTTAGACTCAAATGCTCTTTTTTGTGAAATCAATTACTTTCTTTTGTCTGACTTTTGAAAAAAGCAGAACTATGTATATCAACACAAATGGAACTAAAAATTGTATAATTATTGCTAAAATTGGGTTGGTTGAAAGATTATAATATTTGGGGAGAGGTTCGACTAGATCCAAAAAAGGGCTTGGAATCTGGCACAGGCTAAGTTTGGACTCTTTAAAGCAAGGAGTTAGCTTTAAGAAAAAAGATGCTAAGCTAACTATCACTGCTGCTAGCAAACTTACTTTCAAATTTTTTACTGCTTTTTGCATCAGTTTCATAATAGAGCTGATTTTTTGGAAAGTTATCTATGCTAATCAAAAACTTAACTTTCACCTTATTTTTAGTTAAATGTGTTCAAATTAGAAGTTTTTTAATTATTTAAATGTTATTATTTGGTTAATTTTTTGAGATTAATTCTTGATTTAAAATTAGTTAAATTTAATTAAAAGCATAAAATTAAGCTATTTTTGATTAATTTTTAACTAATTTTACATTAATTATGTAGTGTAATACTTAATCTATTTTTGATTAATTTTTAGGTTTTCCAAAGGTATTTGGTTTTCTTGAAATAATGCTCAAAAATTAGGTTTTTTTATTAAAAATAAGAAATTTTTGGGTGTTTGAACAGCGCTTTTTGACTGTTTTTCATCTGTTGCAATGTTTACAACAGATAAAATTTTATCTTTTTGCTAAAAAATCTTAGAAATATTGGGAGGTTTATTTGTTAATCAAAGACTCTATTTATCGACGCTATATTATAAGCTTTCTAAAATCTGTTCTTTTTATAAACGCAAGATTTATAAATAAAGAGTTTCTTTATATTCTTATGTTTGGATTTTTTAGCAAAAAGATTGAAAAAAGAGAATTTGAGCAATTAAAACAGGCTGTTCAAACAGGCTTCAACAGCGCAAAACAAGATACAAACAGTCTAAACACTTGGGTTAGGCATTTAAAAGAGGAAGAAACTGGCTTAAAAAACAAGATGCTGAATATTTCTGAAGAAATTACGTCTATTAGAGAAGAGCTAGAAAGTTTGAAAAATGTGATGGCAATTGTTGGAGAGAGACCTGTGTTTAAACAGAAACAAACAGTGTTTGGAAAACAAACAGCGTTTAAAGGTGTTTTAAACAGTGTTCAAACAGCTGTTCAAACAGCATTTTTGGATAATTTAACAGCTACTGAAAGAGCTATTATTTTTGTTTTATTAAATTCAGATATGAAATTGAGTTATGAAGATCTGGCTGCGATGCTTGGAAAAGACAAAGCTACAATAAGAGGGCAAGTTAATGCAATAAGGCAGAAAAGTGAAGGTTTAATAGAAGAAATGGTTGGGGAAAACAACAAAAAAAGAGTTTTTATTCCTGAGAAAACAAAGGATATTTTATTAAAAACAAGAAAAGTCAGAATTAGGAAAAATCCTGAAGAAAAACAAGAATTGTAGTAGTTAAAAAACTAAAAAACAGGAAAAGTGAGTATTGTAGTGTATAAAAATACTTAAAAATAAGTGAAAAACAGGAAAAGTGAGAGTTAAATTATAATAAAAATAAGACTAAATATTAAATTTAAATAAAATAGTGAGAAAAAATAATGAAAAGTATTAAAATAAAGATAAAAAGTGAGAGAAAGCAAGTTCATCTTTTGATGAGAATTGAATATTTACAAAAAAATAGAGGATTGATCCTTAGGTTTTAATTGGCTTAATTTTTGGTTTTTTAAGCCTTAATCTTTTATTTTTAAAGAAGAATTAAATCTTAGTTTAAACTAAGATTTAATTATAATCGTTACAACGAATATCTATTAACATAAATATGAGGAGTTTTAGAGATAAAAACTCTGATGTGGTTTAATAAGCTCTAAAGGGCTTAAAATAAGGTATATTAAGAACTTTAAGCTCTTAAATTTTCAGAATCTTTATTAAAAATTCTGAGGTTTATAGCTCTCTTAATTGAAGAATAGTTGAAAGAGTTGCAATTTTTTTAAGTTCTTGAGATACAGACAGAAGAATTTTTTTGTTATTAATTTTCTGTTTTTTAATAGGAATCCCTTTTTTAATTATTTTTTGGGTATAATCTCGAATAGAACTTTCGCTTAACCCCAGTATAGAAGCTATCTGAGGATAAGTTGTATTTTGAGGATCTTTTTCCTCCAGCTGATATATCGTCGAGAAAACAGTCATTTCTTGAGAAGTTAATTGTTTAAATTTAAATCTTATTTCTTTTTTTAAATGATCAAGAGACTGAAGTATTTCAGAAGCTTTTATAAGGTCATTTTCAACATTTAAAGAGGTATTTTGTGTCTGTTGGATTGTTTGTTGGTTTGTCTGTCTGTCTGTTGGAACCCCTTTACTTCCTGTGGAAGTGTTTAAAATTGGGTTTTTTAACCCCTTTACTTCCTGTGGAACTGTTGGATTGTCTGTTGGATATCTGTCTATTGTTGGATTTATCTGTTGGATTGTTGAACTATCTATTGGGTAATTATTGCTTTTAAAATTAAGCAAATAGGTATAAAGTTCTTTTATAGAATTATTAATCTCATTTATATCGAGTTTTATTTTTGATATTTCTGTTTCAAGAACAAATATATCCTGCTTAACCTTAGAGAAAGCTATGCGAATTTGATCATTTTCCATTTGAGAGTATATAAACAAATCTTAAAAGATTTATTCAAGAGATTATTAATGAATTGAATTCATTAATTATTTCATTCCTTTTATCTAAGTGATAAATGTTAAAGATTTATCTCAATTATTCAAGAAAAATTATTATATAAAGATTTATATGAAATCATTGTTTAGATTTATAAATCTCATAAACTTTATTGGACAAACGCCATTTAAGCCTTCTAGAAAAAGGCTGACCTTTTGGATTAGTTTTGATAGGGATAATAATGTTTTTTTCCTTGAGTTCAAAAAGAATTTTCTTAATGAATTCTTCGTCCCTTGCAATTTCCTTTGCTATTTCAGCTGTAAAAGGCTGTTTTGGAAATATTTGAAAAAGAAAGGAAAGAATCTGCTCTGCAATCTTGTCTTTTTTATCTTGGCTGATTTTCATTTTTGTATAGTATATAGATAAAAGATAGTATATAAATAAATCTTAGTGATTTATTCAAGCGATAAATATTGATGATAAATCCTCAATTATTTTATTTCTTTTATCCAAGATATATTTGCTGAGAATTAAAATTCATCAGCAGTTTAATATTTAATTTGAATCTAAATAAGTTTTTAAAGTTGTTGATATTACCTAATAAATGAAAAGAGGCAGGATTAGAACCAGAGTAAAGGAAAAAAAATCCATTAAAAAAGAGTTTCTTTTAGGATTATTCATCTTTTTATTTCTTATAACTGTTATTGGACTTAAAATTTTGGAAAAACCTGGAAAGGCTCCTGAAAGGTTTAAAGAAACTGGTGAATTAGGAAGTTTTGGAATTTCAAGATTAGAGCCTTATGATATAAGTAATTTAAAAATAATCAGGTATAATTGCAGTGATGAGAATTTAAGAGATATCTGGCATTCAATATTTGATTATGGGTCTGATGATATGATCATTATTTCAGATAAAGACAGTAGTGAAAACTGCAATAATTCTTTAATGCATAAAATACTTCCAAACAATTTAACATATTTTATTTATTTAAGGTATAATGAAGGGAAAAGCAGCATTAGCAGTGAAAGTTATAATTATTTTGGAAATTTTACAGAGGATTTTTTGAATTTGTTGGATAGTGTTGACTCATCAAACCTCTCAACATTTTATAACCTTATAAATGACAAGGCGAATATAATCTATGTTAAATCAAAAATGCAGGGAGAAAAAAATATAATTGATGATACTTCTGCTAATAACGAGTATAATTCTATCTTTAAAATACCAAATCAAACCTGGAGTTTTGTTAGTGATAATGCTAACATTAACGGATATGAATTAACAGGCCCAATTTTTTATTATTTAAACATTAGTTCTGATAATACAAAGATAAATAAGTTTTCTTCTATAAGTTCAAATCAGACTTTGGATTATTTATACTATAGAGAATATTTCATTAAAAATATAAGCATTGTCAAAACTGCAAATATTCCAGATATAATTCTCAGGGGCAGCAAAAGACATTATGAAGCCATAAAATTAGAGAATTATTTCATAAATTTACCCTTAACTGATGAAAATTTGACTTTTGATTATGCTATTTCAATACCAGGGGCATTTAATATTTTAAAAAACAATTATTTCAGCATTAATCATAGTTTAGATTTTAATGCAGATTCTTCTTTAGGGGGGAGTTACTCTGTTAATATAACTCTAATCTACTTTGACTCGATTGCAACCAGCAATAATTTTAATGTAAGTATCTATGGATGTTTAGATAGTGAGGGAGTTTATGATATTTTTATGGGGGGATATTCTCAAAATTTAACAAACTCTGTTGCAGATAAATGTGAAAATAACAGCAATACAACTATAATAGAGTATTATTGTGGGATAAATGGAGAAATATTAAGAAATTCTACTCTATGCCCTTCAGATTATGTTTGTTATGAAGGTGCATGTATTGAAAATGGAAGCATTAATCATGCTCCTGTTTTTCTTGCTGATTCTTGCGATGGAATTGTTACAACAAAGAATACTAATTTTAAAATTGATATGAAGGGTTGTTTTAGAGACTCTGATAATGATAGCTTAACTTTCAGGCATGAGGTTTTAGAAAATGGAAGCTGGGTTATTGTAAGAAATCTAACATCTATAACTCTTATCCCCAATCAAAATTGGGTTGGAAAGGGAAGATTTAATATATATGCAAAAGATTCATTTAAAGAAACAAAAGGTATTGTTAATTTTGAGGTTATTGCTACAGGAACTCTTTCAACACAAAATGAACCTCTAATTATTATACCTGAAGAATCAGAGGAATTTAAAATTACTGACCCTTATCCACTTTCTGAAAATTTAACTATTTCTGCAAATCAAAGCCTGAGTTTTTCAATTGGGAATACAGAATATGACAGTATTGAATGGTATTTAGATGGATTGTTTGTTAAATCAAACTCTAATTCGCTTGATATTGATAGTTTTAATTCTGGAACTCATACTGTAAATGTAGAAGTTAAAAAAGGAGAATCAGTTGTTTCAAGAACTTGGACATTAGTTGTAAGAACACCTGAAGAACAAAAAAAATACCTTATAGGCAGAATAATATTCTGGTTAATAATCATGATTTTAAGTGTTTTAATAATATTTATTGTGCTGTTAATAATAAAAGAGATAAAAAAATTAAAATTTCAAAAGTTAAAGCAGGGATTGTTCTTATTATAAAGTTTAAAGCGGTTTAGATAATTTTATAAAAGAAGCTTAAATGGCTTAATAGTTCTTTTTATGTCTGGAATGTTTGTTGCATTCCAGAGCATCCTAAAAACCCGAATATTGATAAACTAAGAGGGGTTTTTATGACTATGAAAACTGTTACCTATGTTAAGGCTGAATTAAGAAAACCTGCGGAAATAATTAGTATTTTGGACGAATTGGTAAAAGAATGGTTTTTTAATAAATTTAAAGAATTTTCAGACAGCCAGTTGTATGGAGTAATGCCTGTTTATGAAAGAAAAAATATATTGATAAGCGCCCCTACTGGAAGCGGAAAGACCCTGACTAGCTTTCTTTCAATATTAAGTTATTTGGTAAGTTTGGCTAGGAAAAAAGAGCTGGAAAACAAGGTTTATTGCATTTATAGTTCTCCATTGAAAGCATTAAACAATGATATTTATGTTAATTTAATTAATCCTTTAAAGGAAATTTATGAGTTAGCTGAAAAAAGAGGAACTGAATTGCAAAAAATAAGAGTAGGAATAAGAACAGGGGATACTGAAACAAGTGAAAAAACCAAGATGTTAAAAAATCCTCCACATATATTAATTACAACCCCTGAAAGTTTGGCTATTGTCCTGACTTCAAAAAAATTGATAGAAAGTTTTTATGGTGTTGAATTCCTGATAGTAGATGAAATACACTCTTTAGGAAATAAAAGAGGGGTTTATCAGAGCTTGAGCTTGGAAAGATTAGAGGAAATAAGCAAAATAAATCCTGTGAGAATAGGGCTTTCAGCTACAATTGCTCCTTTGGAAGAAGTGGCTAATTTTTTGGTTGGAATGAACAGGCATTGTTTAATTGCAGAAATTGAAACAAAAAAGAAAATGGATATTGAAGTATTAACAGGGGTTAAGGATTTAATTGAAGTTGATGGAAAAGAAATGTTTTCTTCTTTATATGAAAAAATAGATAAATTAGTGCAGGAACATAAAACAACAATAATATTCACAAATACTAGAAGCTCTACGGAAAGAGTTGTTCATTATCTAAGAGAAAGATTTCCCAATAATTATAGTGAAAATATAGGGGCACATCACTCTTCTTTATCAAAAGAGCACAGGTTTGATATAGAAGACAGATTGAGAAAAGGAGAGTTAAAAGTCGTTGTAACATCTACTTCTTTAGAACTGGGCATTGATATTGGTTATATTGACTTAGTCATATTACTTGGAAGTCCAAAAAGTGCAGCAAGAGCCTTGCAAAGAATAGGAAGAGCTGGACACAAGCTTCATGATGTTGCAAAAGGGAGATTTTTAGTTTTAGACAGAGATGATTTAGTTGAATGCTCTGTATTAAATAAAGAATGCAAAGAAAGAAAAATTGATAAAATGCATATTCCTAAAAATTGTTTGGATGTTTTATCGCAGCAGATATTTGGAATGGCTATTCAAAAAATATGGGGTTTGGAAGAGCTGTTTAATGTGATAAAGAGAAGCTATTGTTATTCAGATTTATCAAGGGAAGATTTCATGAGTGTTATAAGTTATTTGGCAGGAGAATATGCCCTTGAACATAGAAACGTTTATGCAAAAATATGGTATGATGAAAAAACAAAACAAATTGGGAAAAAAGGAAAATTAGCAAGAGTTATTTACATGACTAATATTGGGACTATTCCAGAAGAGAGTTTTATTACAGTTGTTGCTCAAAAAGATGGGAATGAACAAAAAATAGGGGTTATTGATGAAGGTTTTTTGGAAAAAATGAAATATGGAGATGTTTTTGTTTTAGGAGGAAAAAAATATAAATATATTCATACCAGAGGAATGAAAGTTTATGTTAAAAGTGAGATTAAGAAAAATCCAACGATTCCTTCCTGGTTTTCTGAAATGCTGCCATTAAGCTTTGATTCTGCATTGGAAATAAATAGGATGAGGAGACTTTTAAATGAAAAATTTGAGAAAAAACAATCTCCAGACAAAATCAAGGAGTTCCTAAGAGAGCATTGCTATGTTAATAAAAATGTATCTGAAGAGATTTATACTTATTTTTACGAACAATTCAGATATTCAAAGATTCCTCATGAACATAGATTAATAATTGAAACTTATAAAGGAGAGAAAAATTATATTGTTTTTCATTCGTTGTATGGAAGAAGGATAAATGATGCCCTGTCAAGGGCAATTGGATATTTAATTGGTCAAAAGGTTGGGAGAGATATTGAAATAGGAATAAGTGATAATGGATTTTATTTTGCTGGAGAAAAACTGCCTATTGATGAGGCATTAAAATTAATGAAAACTGAAAATCTAAGAGAAATTTTAGAAGAAGCTATTGCTAAAACAGAAATTTTAAAAAGAAGATTCAGGCATTGTGCTGCTCGTTCATTGATGATTTTAAGAAATTACAAGGGAAGGACAAAAAGTGTTGGAAAACAGCAAATGAAGTCATTTTTCCTTCTTTCTGCTATAAATAAAATAAGCAAAGATTTTCCAATTTTAAAAGAAGCCAGGAGAGAAGTTCTTGAAGATTTAATGGATATTAAAAATGCTGAAATGGTATTAAAATGGATTAATGAAGGAAGGGTCAAAATAGAAAAAACTGAAAGTAATCTGCCAAGTCCTTTTGCAATGAATCTTGTGCTGCAGGGATATAGTGATTTATTAAAAATGGAAGACCGAATAGAATTCATGAAGAGAATACATAAAGAGATTGTGAAGGAGATTGGAGAGAAAGATTAAACTCTTGTTTGCCCTGGAAGAGTTATATGTAGATGAAGAGGATGATAGAGAGGAATATTTTTTCCTCTAAGAGTTAGAGATTTAGGTGTATAAGAATAAATTGACAAGGATCTTCCACTAACATCCTGCAGTTCTAGTTCCATTTGATACTCTCCTGATTCAAAGGCATCTGCTATATCAAACATTTTTTTACAACCTGCTAAAACTCTTTCTCGTTGTTTAGGTGATGAAAAACTTTCTATTCTTCTCCAAAGGGTTCCTTCAACTTCCTGATGAATATATCTGCCTTCTACTAATCTAAATAAAAGGTAAAGAGGTGTAGGGACCATAGAGGGAGATAATAACATTAATTCTCCTTCAAGACCAGTTATCTGAGGATTTAAAATATCAAACCAAAAACCACCTAACTCTAAATTTAAATGTCTTTCTTCATAAGCTGTTCCTATAATATCTCTCATAAAATAATCTGTTAAAGCCTCTGGTGTTTGCATATCTTGTGGTTTTAAACTATGAAAGGCTGGTGAAACTCTCATTGTCATTTTAGAAATATGATTATTGATTTTATAAAGATTTATTTTATTAAAAACATATATCTAAAATTGTGCAAGAGAACATCAATAATTTATATAGGAATAAAGAAGGGTGAAGAGAGATAACTTTCTGTCAAATACCTGTTTAAACAGTTGTTTGTCTGTTTGTTGGAAAACAGCAGACAGACAAACAGACAGTAAACAGACTGACAAACAAATATACGATAAGAATATAAAATAAATATAAATCTTTTTAAATGATTCTTAATTATATTTAATATGATTGATTATAAAATAAAGGAAAGTTATAGAAACACAGGTTTAAGATGTTTTAAAGTTAGTTTTTTTGATTTCTTGGAAAATTTGGGAGAAAGATTTGAAGATAGGGGGCAAGAAGACAGAAGAGGCATAGTTTCTTGGGGATATTATAATGATGATACAAGATTAAGGATTTTTCATTCTCGAAAAGTCCTTCATGGAGTTCATTTTTTATATGAAGGGAATAATCCTGAAATAGATTTAAAAGAATTAAGAGGTTATCTTGAGGAAATTGGTTTGAAAAAAACCAAAGTAATAACCGAAAAATTGGAAAAAGAAGTTGAAATTCATTTTCAAGAAATAGAAACAATTCCTTAAAACCACTTTTCAATAGACTCCTGCTTCTCAGTTTCTTTGCCAAAAATGCTTTCAATGTATCTTTTTGTTAACTCCAAATCCTGCTTAATATACGGAGGAACATTGAAATTTTTTGTCAAATCCAGAGCAGGTTCCAAATATTTGATTATGCTTCCATAGGAGATTGTAAAAATCAATTTAGGATTTCCACAATTAGTGCATTTTCCATTTAAAGGAGGTCTTCGAAAAATTTCATTGCATTTTCCGCATCTAAAATTCTGCTGAGTAAATTTTCTCAGATTACCTTTCAAATCTTTCATAAAATGCCTCTCTATTATTAATCTTGCAACATCTGACTGGTCAACGCTTCTTAATTTTGTGCATAATAACATTTGAGAAAAAACTTTTTCTTTCATTGTTGGAAGAGTTTTATAAGAAGAGCAGGTTGCTCCTTGATTAAAATTATCAGTATCATGTGTAAAGCCTGTATTAATATAAGGATCTTCCCCTCTTCCTATTCTTTGTTTGACCATCTCAATCTTGATTTCACTTGAATGAAATTTTTGCTCTGCCTTTTCATATAAATCCAGAGGATAATTATTCACTAATTCAAAATCAAGAATCTGGTCATCGACTTCCCTTGCATAAATCTTTCCGTTTAAAACCAAAGGAGCATCTTGAGTTCCCCCCCTATGAGAAGGAAGAAAAGCCCGTGAAAAATTTATTAAAACATCCAGTAAAAGCATCATTGCTGCTTCATCTCCATCACAGTCGCGGCGCATTGCAGCATGCATATAAGGGCTTGCTAATAATCCTTGAACTTTAGAAAAACCAATTATTCTGCAAATGACTCCTGCACAATTATGGGGCGCCATGCAAACACCTAATTGCCCTACTAAATCCTCTCTTTTTTTAATGTTATAAAAAGATGGGAGATTATAGAGTTTGATTAAAAGCTCATCTAAAAATTTTGCAACATTAATAAAAACATTATCTGCTTTTTCATCTCCGCATTCAGAATTACAGGGTATTATAATATCATGAGGCTTTAATTCCAAAATTTGTTCATCATTTATTAATTCTTCCCTTAGACAATCTTGGGTATAACCAAGTTCTCTTAATTTTTCAACAGAAACTTCGATTTCTTTTGGTTTAAAATGAGAAATAGGAAGCTCTGTCATGTCATATCTTATTGTCCCGTCTTTATTAACACAAAGATGATATTTGGCTCTTAAAATTCCTTTAATTAAATCTTCTATATTATGGTTTTCAGAACTAGTGCCCCTAATGCCCTTAATTAATTCCGGGATATCTGTTTTGAGATAATTTAATTTTTGTCTTGATTTATCTAAATAATGTTTAATGTCTATTTTTGTATTTTTAAATTTGTTTTGTTTTTGATGAATCTGACAGATTCCATCCATTTCTCTTTTGCAGAGATTGCAAAAATGTTTTTCGCTTGTTCTTTGACTGCAGATTTCACAAACCCTGTAGATAGTTTCTTTTTTGCAACTATCACAGTAATAAAATGGAAAATCTCCATGAACATAGCCTATTTCCAAGGCAGCATTAACGCTCCTTAATTTTCCTCCTTCTTTTCCAACTGGAAAAAGAACGTTTGGACTGCCGGTTAATTTTCTTAATTTGGCTTTTTCAGGCCTACCCATTCTGGAACCGATAAACTCTCCTGCCTTGTCTTTTATTTTAAATTTAGAAAGTTTGTTTATAACTTCCAAAGCCTGAGTTTCTGACTTAAAGTCAAAATCAAGATTTAATTCACAGGAATATTTATCAAATCCAAGATTAATTAGAAGTGCTTTGGTATCAATTTCATTTAAAATAACATTTTCTATATGAATTTCATGAGGAATACCTAAAAGCTCCAAAGCTCTTTTTCCTAATTGAAATCTTTGTTTTTCAGAAGAATTAAATGGAAAGAGGAGTTTTTCATCACTGATTCTTGAATGATTGAACCAGTCCGCAAACCCTAAAAACTCTTCATAATTTATCTGGGTCCAATAAAAAATATAAGAAGGGTGCAGGGGAATGGAATATTTTTGAGATAGTTCTATTGATTCTTCCAGAGTCACATTATAATAATCTTTAATTTTTCCTCCTGCTTTTTCCAACTCCAGATTCCACCATTCTTCAACATAACCTGGCTTGATTAAAACAGAGTTTCGGTTCATTACATCTCCCAAAGGAAATAAAATATCTCCCAGATAAATAATTTCTTTTATATCTTTGTAAAGTTTTTTTGCTTCTTCATAAGAACTAAGTTTTTTAACAGAATCGTTTTCAAGTTTAACAATAGGGCCATCAATTAAATCACAAGGAGTAATGCAACATCCTTTTGTTGGTTTTTCTATTTTTAACTGAGTTCCTGTTGCAATAAAATTGTCTGTAATTGCCATTGTTGCTGGATGAATAGATGCTGCTGAGAATCCTGCAACTCTGCTTCTTCCATATCTAAAACGAAAACCTTTTCCAGGATGTCCAAAAACAGGACGTCCTGCAACTAAATCTTTTATATAAGTTGGACTTGAATCTGTTTTTCCAGTGTCTCTTTTTTCATGCAATTCAACATATTCCTCAAGCCATTCCCAGTCTTTGATTTGAAATCCATTTTTTTGAGCTCCTTTTAATAATCTTAAAATTTTCTTTGCTTTTTGAGCCAAGCCTTCCCCTATAATAAGGCAAAAACCCCCTCTAATAAAATCAGTCTCAATTCTTGAAAGATTCTTAAAATTAGAAACTTCTCTTTTTTCAGTAGGCTCTCCTGTAATCTGAATTGGCATATTTTTTCCAATAAAAAAAGCTTCTTGTTCTGTTGGAAGGTATTGAAGATTGTTTATTCTTTCATGATAATCATAAAGTTCTGTCACTGTTCTTTTGGCTTCTTGTTCTGTTGGGTCATATCGTGCAAAACCAAATAATTGCCTGATATAATCTATAATTAAAACTCCGATTCCCGCGGCAGTTGTCCCTGCACTTCTTATTGGCCCTGAAAAATAAGCTTTAATGTAAGTTTCTCCTTTTTGAGTTTTTTCAGTTTTAATTCCAGTATAACCTTCAATTGGAGAACTTACCACCCCCAGAGTTGTATATGCAAAGCCTACTCTAATTCCTGCATCCATTGCTTGCATTTGATTTTCAAATTTGCAATATTTTTCCTGCGCTATTTCTTCGGCAATTTTTAAACTCACAGAGGTTTCTAATGCCCCATATTGTTTTTCAAGCTCCAATATCCTATTGATAATATCCTCTCTATCTAACTGGGAATAAATTGTAGCGATAAGACGAACTACCTTTGCAGCCATTGTTAAAGCAAGAGGCACTTCAACTTCATCTTTTGGGTCGAGACCTTTAGCTCTTGCTAATCTTGCTATTGAATAATTTTTTTCAATTTCCTTTCCTAGACTTTCAAAGTATAGCTCAGTTTCAGGTGCGAGGGACATTTTTGTCTCGTGATTCCAAATTTTTATTTAATTTTTCAGGTTCTAATTTGAAATCACTCGTAACCTCCTTTAATATGTTCTAAGAGTTCCTGCCAACTTTCAACAGGAGTAATATGATTTTGAGGATTATTTTGATTTTGATTATCTCCATTTAATTTTCTTAATCTACTCCAATCTCTTTCATTCCAAGGTTTTCTTAATAGCAAAACATTTACTCTTCTTTGAGCAATAGTTTCTGCATAAGCAAGACAATCTTCAACAAAATAATCTAAGCCTAATTCCTGACAAATAGTTGCTTTTGAAAAACTTGCTCCTTCTCCATCATGAAAATCATTGGAATGATGAACTGTTGAAGGAGTAGCTGGAAATCTTGTTCTAAGTAATCCAATGGTTTTTACTCTAAACATTAAAGGCCTTGAGGTAACGATTTCTAAACATCCATCTGATAAAGATGCTAATTCTAAAACTCCTTGTTGTGCTCCTGGAACTAAAGGCATTTCGTCAAATTCAGGGGAAGCATAATATTCTTGAAATAATCTCATAGCCTCTGGTTTATCTTTTCCAATTCCCAGTTCCCATAGCCAATAAGATTTAATGTCTTCAAATCTAAGTCTGGTTCCATATCTCTGATTATGAAAATTAACAAAACTTGGGATGGTATCTGGAATAACATCATCATAATCAAGACCTATTTTTAATTTTTTTTTGTTCATTTTATTTTTTATCCTCACAATTTCAAATCCTCATTTAATTTTTCAGATTCTGATTTGGAATTGCTCGTCCATTCATTTTGTTTAGTTCCTTTAAATAAATTTTCAAGCATTTCAAGCTCTTCATAAATTCCTTCGATTAAGTCATAATCCTTTGCTTCTTCCAAAGAAACCCAGGCATGAGAAGTCATATCATTGCTTAAATTAACATCCCCTGATAAATAATCTGCATATAAGCTAATAACTAAAACAGGAATATTGTCAGGGCGTATGAATGTCATGCTTGTCAAGTATTTTATATTTTCAATCTCCAAACTTGTTTCTTCTTTTATTTCTCTTTTTAATAAAACCTCTAAAATATTATACCAATGCTCTTTTGTATCTTTAGGTTTATTAACATAATCATTAATATCTAATTTTCCTCCTGGAACTGTCCATTTTCCTGGAAAGGCTTTTTCCCAATCTGCTCTCTTTGTTATTAAATATTTTCTATCTTTGATTATAATTCCAGTTGCAACAACATAATGAAATTTATTTGAATCAGGCATTTTTCACCTCTTTGCCTTGCTGACAATTAATCTCTTTATTATCCTCTAAACCTTCTGGTTCAGTAAAATCCAGGATTTTTATTTCCCTAGTTTTAAGATTCAATATTGGAACTTTGCAAGGATCTGGAATGTTCCCAACTTTTTCTTCAAATGCTGTTATTGACTGCCAGCAGGAATTGCAAATTATTATTATTCCATGGTAATTATCAATATCTGTTCTGTGCAAATCTGCTGTTGTAATTATATCTGGAACTTCTTTAATCAAAAGAGGATCATCAATTGCATGAGGAATATAAGTCATATCTCCATGAGAAGGAGCCAAATGCCTCCTTAATAATAAATGTTTGACAACTTTTGCCGGATAATGATGTCCATTAATTAACCTTAATTCTTCTATTTCTCCCATTATTGGATGCATGCTTGCGCCATGATACATCAAAATTTTAATTCCAGATTTTTCATTTTGAGACTCAATCTCAATCAAGCTTGGATTGCTTACTAAAAATAGATTTGGAATTTGATGAAGTGCATAACCAAAATCAGTTCCTATTGGTGGCTGAGGCTCTGCAACCCTGACTGCATCATGCTGTCCTGCACAATGAATAATTGATATATGTTGAGGTATTTGCTTATAGAAATCTGCGAGCTTTTCATATTGCTGAGTTATGTCTTTTATTGCAAGGTCTTTTTCCTGCCCTGGATAAACTCCGACTCCGTCTATGGTATCTCCCACAACAAAAATATATTTTATTTTTTTAAGCAGCTGTTTTTGAGGTTCTGTACAGTTTTCTCCATTAAGCCAGTTTATGAAATTCTGAAAACTTGTTTCTAAAAAGTTTTTTGAACCTATGTGTATATCTGAAATAAAAAGAGAATAAATTTCATTTTCTGTCTTGTGTTTTTCAGTTAAAAAAGAGTCTGGATAAAAAAAATCATTGACATAAAGAAAATCCTTGGTTCCTGAACATTTAAATCCTATAACATCATCCAAAAGAATTTCCTTTGTTTTTTCATAAATCTCTGGCTTGTTTTGAGTAATCAGGAGCTTGGTTCTGTCAGTTAAATCTTCCACTTCCAAAATAACATTTTTATTTTTTGTCAGGTTTTTACTTGTAACAATTCCTATTATTGAGAAATTTCTGCTGTTTCCTATTATCTTATCAATAGAGATTAAATTTTCAAGTTCTGGCTTTTGCTGAAGAAGGGATTTTATGAAAAGAAAACGATTTCTAAAATGCTTGACAAAATCTTTGACTTCTAATTTTTGCGAGGCTAAAACCGGGGAAGAGAGAATTTTTATAAGAGGTTTGTTCTCTAAAATTCCCTTAGAATCTATAATAGATTCTTTTTTAACTTCAACCAAAATAGAAATATTTACAAAAAATTTTTCAACTAATTTCTTTTTTTCATTATTTAGCTCAAATAAAATAGGTTTTATTTTTTCCAGATTCTCATTAACCAAAGTCTTTGTTATTAATTTCTTCTTGGAAATGCTAGCTATTTTGTCTATTATCTCGTTCGCTATTTCCTCATTTCCAAGTTCATTTAGAAAATTAAACATTTCCTGGTCTAAAAGAAAACCTTTTTCTATAAATAGCTTCAAAATATTTTGTGACATTTTTCATTTTGAATTAATTTAAATCAAGAGAGCTTATTAAAATATCTCTAGATTTCGTAACGAGATTTTCCGGAATAGCCAATTTTATCTCTCTCATTCTTCCTTGCCTGCCTTTGCTTATTACTCTTGCACTTATCAATCCAATCATATCAAATTCTGCTAAAATATCGCTCACTCTCCTTTGAGTCAGGGCTTCGTTATTGGTTTTTTTGCATAAATCGTAGTAAAAATCAAAAACATCTCCTGTAAAAATACCTTCTTTGAATTTATCAGTCAAATCAAATATGGAAAACAAAACTAACTGGAATTGTTTTGGAGCATTTTCTATTATATTCAAAATTTTATCCCTTTCAATTTTATCATTAGCTTCGTCTATATGTTTTATTTCAATTTTTGAATTTGATATTCTTTCAGCTATTTCTCCTGCTACTCTCAATAAATCCAAAGCTCTTCTGGCATCTCCATGCTCTCTGGCTGCATAAGCTGCACATTTGGCTATGACTCCATCTGAAACAACTCCTGATTTAAAAGCTTCTTCAGCTCTTTTTCTTAGAATGTCCTGCAGTTGAAGTGCATTATAAGGAGGAAAAACAATTTCCTCTTCTGAAAGAGAACTTTTTACTCTTGGATCTATCATTTCTAAAAATTTTACATCATTGCTTATGCCTATTATAGAAATCTGGGTTTTTCCAAGCTCAGAATTTAGTCTCATTAAATTGTATAAAAAATCATCAGAAATTTTTTTAACAGCCTGGTCTATTTCATCTAAGATAATGATAAATAGCTTTTCTTTGTTTTTTTCAATCATATCTATAAATTTTTTATAAACTTCATCGGTTGGAAGCCCTGTTTTTGGAACTTCCCCCCCGAGTTTGTTTATTAATTCAGCAAAAATACGATATTCTGTGTCTGCGACTTTTTTAAGTTTGCAATTTATATATTCTATTCTTAAACTATCAGTATCTTCAGAACGTTTAGTTAATTCATTTGCAACATGCCTGACAGAAATAGTTTTTCCAGTTCCAGTGAGTCCATATACAAATAAATTGCTGGTTTTTTGTCCAAGCAAACTTGGAGCCAAGATAGAAGCTATGTGTTCTATTTCTTTATCTCTATGTGGAATGGTTTCTGGAGAATAATTAGCTTGAAGGACCTGTTTATTTTTAAACAAGCTTCTATCACCTACTGAATTAAAAATTTTATCTAGATTAACCATTTTTCACCTTTTTTATTTGAGTAATAATTAAAAATATTTATGGTTTATAAATATGATTGTATTTTAAAGATTGACCTTGATTTCTTATAAAAAAATACTATAAAAATTGGAAAAACCTCAATAAAACAAGAAAATTATAAAAAATAATAGAAGTTATGAAATTTAACACCAACACCATTATTTCCTGTGGAAAACTATAAGAATATGTTAGAAGAATGAATTAAGAATGAATTAAGAATGAATTAAAAGAAATTCAAAAAAGATAAATAAATAAGCTATAAAATATAATATATATTATAAAATATATATCTCAATATATATTTAAATATAGATTATTAAAAATATTTATTAAATTATTAATTTTTATAAAAAAACTGGTTTTATCGAATGAAATTAATATATACTATAAATTAATATATACTATATAATATAATAAAGTTTATAAATAAAAATAAAAAAAAGAAACCTTTATTTTAGTTTATAAAGGTTTCTATAAGAAAAGAAGGGGTGGGTGGTTAAAGGAGGATAAATGAAATTAAGGAAAAACTGAAGTAAATTAAGGAAAAACTGAAGTAAATTAAGGAAAAACCTCTTGAAAACAACAGAAAAAACCAGGAAAAAATTAATAAAAACAAGAAAAAAATGTATAAACTCGGGTTAAGTTTTGCTTAAATATGTTGTTATTAATTATGAGAACAAATCACAGAAAACTTTATAAAGAAATTTTTTATAACTAATCTATGGCTATTGATAAAAGACCACATAAAGAAGTATTAAATAAACCTGTTGTTACAAAAGAAGGTAAAAAGTTAGGTATTGTAAAGGACATGACTTTTGAGACTAGGACTGGGGAATTGATACACATTGTTTTAAGAGATTCAACACCTTATGCAGTTCAATTGAGTCTTGAAAAATCCCAGCAAGGTGAAACTCTTATACCTTACAACTCTATAATAGCAATCGGCGATTTTGTTGTTGTTTCTGAAGAAGATTTGGTTTAAGAGTATTATTCATACAAAAGGTATTTTTATTAGTTATAGGAATGTTTAGACAAGGTATTATAAGAAATTTACTAAAAATTATTTTAATTTACTTTTTTTCAAATTGCCAATAAAGGCATTGATAGTTGTTAGAGTCTTGGTTATTTTTAATATATCTTTTTTTGATAAAGAATCATCAAAAAAATAACTCATCTCAGAATTACCAATATTTCCTGCAAAACCATAACTAAGCAACATATCTTATAATATCCTCATCTTTCGAGAATCCAACCCCTGAACTTTTAATTGATATTTTTGTTCCATTTAAAGATATATTTTTTTCATTTATAAAATAAATTACAACTTATAGTGAAAGACATAAATATTTCACTTATTTTTTATGTCTTTCCCTTGATATCAAAGGCGCAACTGAGAAAATATCAGCGTCCTTTGCTATAAAAGATATTTTGCACTTTACAATAATATTTAAAAACCTCTTCTAATATAGATATTTTATGAAAATAGTTGGGTTTAATCTTTTGAAAATCAATGTTGAAAGAAAGGAAAAACTGGAAGATGAAAAACTTAGTGTCAATCAAAATATAAACATAAAGGATATTACTGGTGATAGAATAATAATCGGAAAAGAAGAAGCCATAAAAGTGAGATTTAATTTTATAATTGATTATTCCAATAATTCTGCTAAAATAGATTTTGAAGGATTGGTTATTATTCTTCCTGAAAAAGATGAAGCAAGACAATTTTTAAAATCCTGGAAAGACAGAAAGATTCCTGATGAATTCAAAATTCCTATTTTTAATTTTATAGTTGGAAAGTGCACTATAAAAGCCTTAAGTTTAGAGGATGAATTTGCCCTGCCACTGCATTTTCCAATGCCAAGATTGCAACCTGAGAATCAGGAAAATAATTGATAAAAACCTTTTGGAAATAGAGTTCTGATAGATTAAAAATTAAAATTAAAAATGGGAAAAATAAGAGAAATTGGACGACTGAGAGGGTATGTTAATGAAGGAGATTTAATAAGACTGGTTTGCCGAGGTATGCCAGATATGGTTGGTTATTATCAGAATTGCATTCCTTTTAATATTCCTGTTGCAGTTTTTTGCAGATCAGAACAATATTATACAGGAAAAATGTGCGATAGGTTTAATGTTAATCTTGAAGATGGTTTGGCTTGGGATTGTGAAGGACCTTATGAAACAAAAAAATATAAATTAGTAAAGAGAAATGCAAGTGGAAAATCTGAGATAAGAACCTTTGTTTTCCGAAGAAGAGATAAAAAAGTTACTCATTTTGAGATTATTAGAAAAGTTAAACCCAAGTAACTTTTAATTATAGGATAAGAAATTAATTTCCGGACAATTTACACTTTCTTATCCTATCTATCAAGGAAAAAATTTTCTGAAAATTTATTTCCGTTGATATAATTATTTTTCTCAGCCATAAAAAATACTTTTTTATATTCAAATTAAAAAGTATTTTTTGGGTGATCAAGAATCATGCTTAACAGAATTTAAAAGATTCTTGACATTTCCAAAATCATATTCTTTATTTTCTTTGTTATTATAGATTATAACATTAAAACCATTCAATTGTTTTGGAGGAATGATTAAAAATCCATGATTATGCTTCTCTTCATTTAATAACTGCAAATCATAACCAAAAGTTGTCTCAGAAAAGCTTGGAAGGATGTAAACTAAGAAGTTTTTCCATTTCCCCCTTAAAAAACACTTATATTTTTCCCTTTTATATTCATCTGAGAGAGTTATTGAAGGATGAAGATGCCCAAGGATTAAAATTTTTGAATCCTTTAAACAATCTTTGTATAATTTATCCCCGTGAATGAAACAAATATCTTTAAATTTATAATAATTCTTTAATTTAATCTCTCTTTTTCTTGCAATAGGACCCAGTATATTATCATGATTGCCTTTGATTAAAATTATTTTTTCTCTATTATCTTTTGATTTAATTTTTGCCAATAAATAATCCAATAAATTTATGGTTTCTCTCCATTCTGCATCTGAAATTTCTCCAAATTCATGCTTTAAATCTCCAAGAATAACAATTTTTTTTATTGTTATCTTTCTGCTATTTAAAAAATCAAAGATTCGGTTTAATTTATTTAAAATATCTTTTAATTGCATTCTTTGAAAAAGAGATTCTCTATAAAGATATTCTTCATAGCCAATATGCAGGTCAGATAAAACCAGAATTTTTTTGTCTATTAACAAGGAATCTTCTAAAAATTGGATTTTATTTGTGGGTAGTAAGCTCATTTGCTGATGAGGATTGCTTGATTTCATAAACTTATGAAAAGAATAGGGATTAAAAATTTATGGTTTTTTATTATATTCTAGATACGCTATGTGTTTAAAAAGCAGGATTTTTTCCTTAGGATATGGGTGATAATTTAAAAGAAGAGTGTGGAATTTGCGGTATTTATTTAAAAAATCCCATTAAAAATAGTGAATTGATTTCTTATAATCTGGACTTAATGCTGAATCGAATGCAGAGAAGAGGGCAGACTGGATCTGGTATTAGTATTTTTAAAATTAGAGAAGGTAAGTATGGTAAAGTTCTTAAAACCTTAAAAAAACCCGGGCTTGTTAGCAATCTTTTTGGCGGAGAGAATTTAGATTTAAGAAAAAAAATAATCAAAGAGAATAATGGGATTGCTGGAATTGGTCATGTAAGATACGGAACATCAGGTAATCGTGGAAATACCTTGGATTTATTACAACCATTTTTAAGAAGACATGGAAAAAAGTGGAAAAAGTTTTCAATTTGCTTTAATGGGAATCTAGCAAATTACCCTGAACTCGAGGAAGAATTAAGAAAAAGAGATTATGATTTGGAAACTGATGTGGATACTGAGGTAATTATGCATTTATTTTCTCTGGGAATTAAAAAATTTTCTGATGAAAATAATGAGGTTAAACCAGACTTTTTTGATTTATCAAATTTTGTTATGCAACAAATAGATGGAGCATTTAATATTCTTTTATTGTTTGGAGATGGAAACCTTATTGCAATAAGAGATTCCTATGGATTTAAGCCTCTTGTTTGGGGGGAGAATCAGGATTTTTATGCAATAGCTTCAGAGAGTGTTGCATTAGAAAGAATAGGAATTAGAGATATTCAAGTTGTGCCTCCTGGAAGCGTGATTATTTTTAATGCAAATGGTGTTTTTTTAAAACAATTATTTTTTAATCAAAAAAAAGCATTTTGTCAATTTGAAGCTATTTATTTTTCAGATAGTGGTTCATTGTTTGAAGGAAAATCTATTTATGAAATAAGAAGAAATTTAGGTAAAGAGCTTGCAAAAGCCGAACCTTTAAAAGAGTTTATTAAAAAAAATAAAAAAAATTATGTTGTTGTTCCTGTTCCTGAAACTTCGAACGCCGCTGCAGAAGGATTTGCAGAAATCTTAGGGTTATCCTTTAGGCCGCTTGGACTAAGAAAGCTTGATAAAACCCGCGGATTCATCAACGAGTATGAAAAAAGAGAGGATATTATGAATAGAATTTATGATGTTATTAAAGAAATTTTTCAAGACAAAGAGGTCTTTTTAATTGAGGATAGTATAATCCGAGGAGAAACCTTAGGCAAAACTATAAATTTGATTAAAAATACTAATCCAAAAGCGATTCATGTTAGAGTAACTGAACCTAAAGTTTGTCATCCTTGCTTTTATGGGGTTGATATGTCAACTTATGGAGAGTTTATTGCAAATGTTTGTGATTCTTTAAATCTAGAAGAGGAAATAGCAAAAAAAATTGGTGCAGATACTTTTTTTTATCAAAAATTTGAAGGATTGATAAATTCTTTAGGATTTGATAAAAATGAAATTTGTCATGCTTGTTTAACTGGAGATTACCCTACTGAATTTGGAAAAAAAAGAGCAGAAGAAGCATTAAAGAAATTCAAAGATCAAAAAATATAAAATAATATTGTAGGCATCATCAAACATCCCATTAACATTATTTTTTTAACTTCTGTTAAAATTGCAAAAATTCCCAAGCTTGTTGAACTTATTAAAACCAATAATCCTAACCAACCTGAAAATAAAAAAGAAACACCTGTTAATATTATCAAAATACCCGTTGAAATTTTTGAATAATTCATTTTATGAAGATATTTTGCAAAAAGTTTGGATATTTTTATTGAAAGAAAAAATACTAAAATTCCAGTTATTGTTATTGCAGTTAATATTAATAATAAATCCTTAAAGGAAAGAGCTGGAAGGAGTTTGGAAATTGCTGCTGCTGAACCTGTCCTTGTTTTATTTATTGTATAGAGAGTTATAAATGAAAAAGCCATTACAACTACATTAATTGAACTGATTAGAAATAAAAATTCTTTTTCATTGGACTTGCCTTGAATTTCTGTTCCAATCAATGCTGCTTGAGAGGAGCCCATTCCTGGAAGAAAAGATGGCAATGGAGAAGCTATTATTGATGCAAACATGGTTTTTAAAAAAGAAATTTTTGAAAACCCTAAATTTTTTAGATTATCTATTTGCTGACTAGGAATAATTGTTTTTTGTTTTATACTTATTATTAAACTGCTTGCTCCAAATAATCCTGTTAATAATGGAAGAAGAGGCTCTTTTATTATGGGATTATTTAATACTGCGATTCCTAGAAATCCTGATAATATAAATACAAAAAATGCCAGCACTTTTTTGTATATTCCTTTTTCTCTTGTTATTAAGAATAAAGAAGCAAGAATTAAAATTATGTGCATTATTCTTTGAATATAAGGATAGATAATTGGAAGAGTTATGATAAATAAAGGAGCTAAAATCAAAAAAATTAAAATTCCAGATAAACAGCCCAGAGAAGTTATTATCACTGCTTTGTGCCCCTGTCCTCGAAGCAGGAGTTTGTGTCCTGGAAGAACTGACAAAAAAGAATCTTCATTTGGAGCCCCTAGATAAATAGATGGAATGAAATCAATAAAAGTATGGGTTATTGATAAACTTGCTATAAAAATTACTAAGGAGAGAGGAGTTGTTATTGTCAATAAAAAAGTAGAAACTGAAAGAAGAAATGCTGAAACAAGATTAATGTGGATGCCGGGGAAGAGGCCTGTGAAGGTGCCGATGAGCACACCGACGGCAAGCGCCAAGATTAGTTCAATTAACATTTAATTAAAAAATTATTTTTATTTTTAATTATACAAGAGATAAGAAACCTATTTTGAAAAGATTAGATTTATATAATACTGATTCTATTATTTATTATAAAAAGAGCATGAAAAACATATTTTTATTTTTTACAATAAGTTTAATTTTATTTTCTTTAATTAATATTGGTTTTATTATTTCAGAAGATCCTGGTATAGCTGCGACTGAAACAACAGATTCTCCTGTAACAAATTCTATAGAAACTACAACTTCAGAAACCAGTCCTGGCGAAACTCAAGAGAATTTGCCACAGCAAAACAGCGAAGATTCTGAGGAATCAACTTCTTCTGCAGTTTCGAGAGAAACTGGTCTATCAGATAAATTGATAGAAAGCCCGGAAACTTCTATTTCTGATGAGACAGAAAGTTCTGCAGAGGATTTGGATAAATTAGAAAAAGAATTTAAGGAAGAAGAACTTAACATAGATACTGGGATAACTCCAGACAGTAATTTTTATTTTATTGAAGATCAAATTTTAAGCAGATTCAGAGATGATTTAGGAAATAGAGAGAGAAAAGTAGGTGAAATAAGAGAAATGATTAAAAAGGGAGATATGGAATCCGCTAGAATATCCCTGAGAAAATATAAAGAATATGCTGAGAATCTTGAAAAAGAAGTTGATCCTGAAAAGAGAGAAGAAGCGCGAAGAAGTGCAGCTGCTATTTATAACACTTTAAAAGATATTGAGAACGAACTTTCAAAAGAGGATAAGAAGGAATTTATAGATGAAATTCTTGATAATGAGAAGACAATTGTGACTGCTGCTGAAATTTCAAATAAAATCAAATTATTATGCGAGCAATTAGCTGGATTAGACCCTATAGAATATTCAAAAATGTGCGGAATCAAAGATGATGCTCCGGATTGGCAGAAAAAATTAGACAAAAAATTAACAAAAGAGCAGGAAAAAGAAGCAAAAGAATTTGGCGAAATAATGTCTGAATGTTTTAAAAGTTCTGGAAGAGAGTGCAGATGTAAAGATATTTCTTTTTATGATTTTTCAATAACCTGCAGTAAAATAGCACCTCTTGCTATTAATTGTGATAAGGGCGATGAAAACGCATGCGAGGAAATGGAAAATATAGAAATGCCTAACCTGCCCCCTCATTTAGAGGATATTTTTGAGGATATAGAAAGAAAATATAAAGGAGGGCAGATGGACTTATTTTTTCCAAAAGAATGCATAAAAGCCGGTGTTAAAGATAAAGAAGGATGCATGCTGGTAATGTTTGAGCTTAATGCTCCCGAAGAATGCGTTGAAGCATTAAAGGAGGGGAAAATTAATCCTAAAAATGAAAAAGAAGCACGTGAGGCATGCGATAAAATAATGTTCAATGAAAATGCTCCTGAAGAATGTATTGAAGCAGGCATAACAAATCCTAAAGAATGCGGAAAATATATGTTCAATGAAAATGCTCCTGAAGAATGTATTGAAGCAGGATTAACAGGAAAAAGAGGGGATGATAAAAAATGCAAAGAAATTATGGACAAGATAAATAATGAAGAAGGGCGTGATTATAAAGAAAGCCGTGATTATAAAGAAAGCCGAGGGAGTTCAAGAGGGTCTCCTGGTGCAGGATGCATGAAAATACAAAATTCAGAGGATAGATTAATTTGTTTTGAAGAAGCTGTTGGCAAAATGGGGGAAGAATATGGAGTAGGAGAATTTGAGAAATATTCCGGCGAAATAACTCTGGAATGCAAAGAGAATCGAATCCATGAGCCTAGGGAGTGTGAAAGATTTATGAGAGAAGAATTTCCTCAAATAAAAGAACAAAGGCAAAGAAATAGGGAAAATCAAGATAAGGAAATGGAATTAAGAGGAAGAGATTTTGCTTCTAAAATGGGTGCTGCAAATCCAGACAAACCCTGTCCTGATGGTGTTTGTGATGATTTTGAGAGAAATAATTATGCCTGCCCTGAAGATTGTGGGGGCAAAAGAGGAGAAGGAGATTTAGGAAGCTATAAATCTGAAAATTATGAATATAGTGAGTGTAAAGATGGATGCAATCAAGAATGTCCTGGTGCTTCAAGAACAGATTGCGTTGATAATGGCAGAAGATGCCAATGTTTTTATGAAGAAAAGGAATCGCCACCTCAAGAACCAGCTCCAACCCCTTCACCTGAACCAACACCCTCTCCTGAACCAACCCCTTCACCTGAACCAACACCCTCTCCTGAACCAACCCCTTCACCTGAACCAACCTCTGAACCTGCTCCTGTAACAGGAGGAGTGATAAATATTGATAATAAGTTTTTAGATTATTGGTTTGAGAGATGAAAAAATTAAAAATCCAAAGATTTTCATTTCATATATCTCTAAATGCGATTTTGTTTGTGTAAACCTTAGTCTGTCAAAATCTCTTATAGATTTTTGATACTTTAGCAAAATGGATTAATTATGTTTAATAATGGGATTTTAAAATCCCTTGAATTTTCTGTGTAAATGTTTAAAATTCCATTTTCAATCATTGTTGCAGCAATTAATGAATCCCAAAAAGACATTTGATATTCTTTTGAGAAGTCAATTGCAGAAAGAATAGTTTTCCTTTTATAACTTATTTTTTTAAATCCCTCAAAATCTGAAATATCTCTAATAATATTTTTGACTATGTTTGCATTTAATTTTAATTTTTTGAGTGAAACAACAGAGAATTCTGCTAAATTTTGATTGGAAATAGCAAGAGCTATTTCTTTTTTATAACATTTTTCTAAGATTTCAAGAGATTTCTTTTTTCTTAAACTATCTTCATTTTCATAAGCATAAACAATTATATTTGTATCAACAAGAAATATTTCCTCTTTTTTCATAGATTTCTCCCCTGTTAAATTTATAATTTTTTAAAGACCAAACTCCCTGTTTCATTGTTTTAATCTGCCTTTCAGTTATTTCTTTTTGTTTTTGTTCAAATATCCATTCTTTTATTGCTTGTTCTATTGCTTTTCCAAGTATACCTTTACCCTCTCCAAATTTTAATTTTACAATATTCCTAAATTCCTTATTTATTTCATCATTTACATTTAAGGTGATTGTTGCCATAATATATTTATATTTATTATATATTTAAATGTTTGTTTTTATTAAATATTTGGAATTCGAGAAAGATTTAAAAGGTAAAGATTTATTGAGTTTTGTAGAGGTGAATTCTAGAGGTGTTAGGAAAATTAAATTATTAATAATATAAAATGACAGCCGAGAGTTATAATGTAAGTGATTATGCAGAATTTTTAGGATTATATGACAGAGCTTATTCTGGAGAGTCTTTAAGGATAGTTACAGATTCTGAATTAGGCAAAAGAATAGTTTTGGAGTTACCAAGATTAAGAGGAGCCTCTGAATTAGAATTTTCTCTTGTGCATTTTATGCGTGGAACTGTTATTGATTTTAAAGGAAAAAAATCTAGAGGACAAAATGCCCATTGATTTAAGAACTCGAAAATTAGCACAACTTGCTGTAAGATATTCTGTTGCAGTCAAGCCAGGAGAAAAAGTAATTATTAGCGGAGGTTATGAATCTGTGCCCTTTCTTATGGAACTTTATAAAGAGATTATATTGAGAAAAGCTATACCTATTGTTAAAATTGGCTTGCCAAATATAGCTGATTTTTTTTATAAATATGCAAATGAGGAACAGCTTAAATTTTTTCCTGATTACTGGTTTAATACTGTAAAAGAAGCACAGGCTTATATTGGAGTAAGTTCCAATGAGAATACAAGAGAACTAACAAATTCTAATTCTAAAAAAATAGCCCTTAGGCAGGGAATTATGCATCCTATTTCAGATTATATTGTAAATACTTCTGATAAAATAAGAAGAGTCAGTGTTGCGTTTCCATGTGTTTCATTAGCACAAGAAGCTGAAATGAGTTTAAATGAATATGAAAATTTTGTTTATAATGCCTGTTTAATTAATTGGAAGTTGTTTGGAAAAAGATTGGATGAGCTTGCGAGAATTTTTGAAAGAGGGAAAAATGTTTGGTTGAAAGGTGAGAATGTGGATTTAAAATTTTTAATTAAAGGAAAAAATTGTGTTGCTGACAAAGGAGAGGAAAATATGCCTGGAGGAGAGCTTTTCATGGCTCCTGTAAGAGAAAGTCTGAATGGAGGGATTAAATTTGAATATCCTGCAATAAGAGATGGAAAAGAAGTTACAGATATTAGACTTGTTTTTAAAGAAGGTAAGGTTATTGAATCTGATGCTTCTAAAAACAAGGATTTTTTAAAAGAAATGCTGAATGTTGATGAAAATGCAAGCTATGTTGGAGAGTTTGGTATTGGGTGCAATCCAAAAATAAACAGATTTACAAAAGACCTGCTGTTTGATGAAAAAATAAATGGAACAATACACCTGGCTTTAGGAATGGCTTACAAACAGAATGGTGGAGGAAACGACAGCAAAATTCATTGGGACATTGTTAAAGATATGCACAAAGCTAAAATAATTTTAGATGGAAAGGTTGTGCAAGAGAATGGAAAGTGGAAAGTGTAATGATAATAAAGACTTTTATGATGAATTGATAAATCTCAGGATAGATAGAAAAGCAAAAAACTTGTATATTCTTAGTGAAAAAGATAGATTAAAAGAAATTAGAGTAACTATGCTTGATTTAGAAATTGGAGTTTTAAGAGAATACAGATGTAGAAATTAAAAGTGGATTGGAAAAAATTTAAAAATAATTTTAAAAAACAAAGTTTTTAAGCTTGAAATTTCTTATATAATAAAAAATGGTGAATCAAGTAATTTTAGACTATTTAAGCAGGTATTCTGGAATGTATAAACTGGAAGATTTAAAGAATAAAATAATTGCTACAGGTTATTCTCCTCAAGAGGTTGACGAAGCTTCAGGAGTTCTTGGATTAGAAGGAGGGGTTGAAAAAAATGATTTACAATTTCAAGCATTAGAAGAAAAATTTGCTGTAAAAACTTTTAAATGGATGAAGTTTGGAGGAATAATTGGAATTATTTTTTTGACTTTGGGAATTATAGGTTCTATTGCCTCAATTATTCTACCCATTTTATATACTCAGAGCTTTGATGGTTCAACAATAGAAAAGCTTTCTTCTTTTTTTGTCCCTCTTATTATAATAATAACTATTTTATTTTTATTATTTTCTTTAGTTTCTATTGTTTTTTGCAAAGGTTTTGCTAAGATGGGTGAATTTTGTGAATCTAAATTACTAAAATATTCTTCCTTGGCATTTATCTTTTTGATAATCTTATTCATAATTTTGGGTTTAATTTTTATTGTTTTTTTGATGATTTTTGGTAATGAGATTGCAAACTCATTATTAGAAACAGGTAATACTGGAAGAGGGTTAAGTGTTGGAATACCTACAGGTTCTGCAATAAATGTTACAGGGGCATATTTTGGTATTTTTGGATTTGTTTTAATCACAGGAGTTTTTTTATTGTTCTTTATTGTTTTTATAAATATGGTTTTATTTTTTATTGGATTAGTTCAAGCAGGAAAGAAAGCAAGATTTGCAAAAATTGCAGGCATTTCAGGATTAATGTTATTTTTAGTTTTTATAGGATTTGGCAGCCTGTTCTTAAATCCTCTTCTGCTAATTGCAATAAGTGCATCTAAATTTGGAGTTTTTTTTATTGGAAGTATTTTCTTAAGTTTAGGATGTTTGGTTTTATTATTTATGAGCTTATCTTTATTTGATGTTTCCAGAAAGTTTGAGGGTTAAGATTTTATCCGCCTGAACCTGTAATCTTTTGTTATATTCAGTCAGTCTTCCTATTATTGTTATTTCCTGATTCAGCTTTATATGTAATTTATTATATTTATTAATTAAAACTGGAATTTCTCCGGTTTTATCCTGGATTGTTAAAATTTGAAAGGTATTATATTCTTTAATACCTGTTGTATTTCCTTTAATTTGAATTTTTTGATTTAATAAATCTTTATTAATTGTTTTAATTTCTATTAATTCCGGCTGAGAAATATCAGACAATAGAAGAAGAATTAAAATTCCTGCCAAAGATATTATAAACGAAATCTTTAATAACATTGAATTTTGCATTTATTATTTCAGATTAGAGAATTAATAAAAATATAGATACTTCTTAAAGGGTTTTTGATAAAAATAAACAGATTTACAGAAAGATTTAATAACATTCTTTTTATTGTTTTTTTATGGAATCAAGTATTGATGAAAGGTTTAAATTAATCAAAAGAAACACACAAGAAATTGTAACAGAAGATGAATTAAAGGAGCTTTTAAAGAAAAAGAAAAATCCTGTTGTTTATTGGGGAACTGCTGTTACAGGAAAACCCTCTTTGGCATATTTTTTTCCATTATTGAAGCTTTCGGATTTTTCTAAAGCAGGATTTAGAGTTAAGATACTTCTTGCAGATTTGCATGGAGCCTTGGATGGAACTTCTTGGGCTATTCTGGAAAATAGATATGATTATTACAAAGAGGCAATAAGCCAGATTTTGAAAGCATTAGGAACTGATTTGAAAAAAATAGAATTTGTTCAGGGAAGTGCATTTCAACTAGGGCATGAGTATATGTATGATGTCTTAAAAATAGCAAGTTTGGCTTCTGTTCATGACTGCAAGAAAGCTGCATCAGAGGTTGTTAAATTAGGAGATAATCCTATGCTAGGAGGATTGATTTATCCTATAATGCAGGCTTTGGATGAGCAATATTTAGAAGTTGATGTTCAGTTCGGAGGAGTGGACCAAAGAAAAATTTTAATGTTTGCAAGAGAAAACCTTCCCAAAATAAATTATGACAGGAGAGTGGAGGTAATGAATCCAATGATACAGGGGTTAATTGGAAAGAAAATGAGTTCTTCAGATATAAAATCCAAGATTGATTTGACTGATGACGAGAAGACAGTGAGAGATAAAATAAATTCTGCTTATTGCATGGAAGGAGATCCTGACTGCGGAATAATGGATTTTTTAAAATATGTCATAATGACTGTAAAAGAGGATGAAAGAAAAAAGTTTATTATTGAAAGGTCTCCAAAGTTTGGAGGAAATGTTTCATATTCAAGCTATGCTGAAATTGAACAGGCATTTATTAAAAAAGAGCTCCATCCCATGGATTTAAAAAATGCTTTAGTTAAAGAAATTGTTAAATTGCTTTCTGTAATTGATAAAAAGAAATTGAATGAGCTGGCGAAAAAGGCATATTGAAATATTTCTTCTTGATAAGAATTTTTGCTAAAATAAAAATAGGTATTTTAGAAAATTAATCGCTTTCAGCAGCTTAATTTTCTAACTTTATTAATAAAACCTAAAAAGAATATAATTATGTTATCAATGTTAAAAACATCTTTTAACAAAATTGTAATATATTATCTTCTACAATTAACCTTTTAAATATTCAAGAGATAACTTGACAATGAGTCAAAATCCTGTTTTATAGGAAGATAGCGATATAAGAATAGAACATTATCCAACAAGTCCTGAAGACTATTTGCTTTTTCTTTTAAGGGGGAAGAATTACAATATATTATTCCCGAGGATGTTTAAGAGAATTTGCAACAACTTCCAGGGATAGAATGGGTTTAGCAATGAAATGCATGATAGAGATATGACTGATGAAGCTCTTAGAATAGGATTGAGTGTTGATTCTTTAGGTTTGGGAATGGCCAAAGCTTATATTGAAAATGAAAGGAGATATCAAGATTTGAGAGATGAACAAAGATAATTTTTGGGATATATTTTTACTTAGTATAAAATTCTGCAATATCCTTGTCTTTTAGAACATGTTTTAAGCCGACTTTTTGGCCTAAGAATTTTGCACTTGGGCCGAAGATTTTAGCATATTTAACTTTCTTGCTGTAACCATTAAGGATTTTTTCAGCAAGTTGTTCAAGAGTTGATCCTGGCTTCATTACCATAGGAACATTATCTTCTTTTTTTCCAGGCTGTCTTGTATAAATTCTTATTATACAAAAGGACTTGAAAATTTTTTCTTTTAATTCTTTTATTCCTTCATCTGTTAGTGTTGAAGTTAAAACAAAATTATATTTTTTTGTTTTTAAAGTCTCTCCAATCTTCCTTTTTGTCTGTTCGTCATACAAGTCTATTTTATTAAAAATTATTATTTTTTTTGCCATTTTATTTTTTATTATATCCAAAATTGAATCTATTTCATGAATTTTTTCAATTACTATCAATAGAAGATCAGCATTATTTACAATTCCATGGTCAAAACTTTCGCTTGCTATTGGAGGCAAATCAATTATTTGAATATTGCAACCTTCATAGTTTAGAGTTCCTATTTCAGGCTCTGTTGTTGTAAAGCCATAACTGGCTATTTTTGGGTTAGCATTTGTAAGGGATTTTAGAATAGAAGATTTTCCAGAATTAGTCAGCCCGATTATTATTGCCTGCATATCTTCTTTTTTAATCCCTTTTTTTCCTTTGTTTCTTTTTTTTGATTTTGTTATAGACTCTTTTAATTTCTTAATTTTTAATCTCATATCTCCCCTGAATTTTTCACTCCCTTTATGAGAAGGTGCTGTTCTTAGCATTTCTTCCAGTGCAGCAAGCTCTTCTTCATCAGTTTTGGCTTCTCTGTACTTTTGCTCAGCTTTTCCAAATTTAAATCCAGCATTAATTGGCATAAATAAATTAGTTAAAATGATTTTAAAAATTTATGGAGTTAGAAGATTTTATATATTCTTATTATTTTTGTATTAAATGAAAAATTCCAAAAAAAGAAGTTATAAAAAATCTTCTAACTCCATAAATTTTTAAAATCATTTTAACAAATTTATTTATGCCAATTAATGCTGGATTTAAATTT
>JAGVWU010000065.1 GCA_018304145.1 Candidatus Pacearchaeota archaeon
AAAGGTAAAGTTCTGGGCTTATAACCAGTTGATAGGGTTAAAAAATTAAGAAGTTAGAGAGAACTAGCCTTCTGTGTTGTATTCATACAACACAGCTACCTAATAGCAATATTTAAAAGGGCTTTTTCATAGATAAAAATAAGGTGGTGGCGAACCATAGATGCCTAATTCTTGGAGAAGAAAATGACAAATCAAACACAATCAACTGCTCATGAAACTCAACCTGAATTAAAAGTTGAAAGAACAAATTATGGATGGAGAGTTCAGTTACCTAGACATCCAACAGATAATTTAACTGTAGCTTATGAAGCACAAAGATTTTCTTCTCATCCCTATGGGGAAATGAACTTAATGAAAATTGTACATACTACTATTGGTAAGGGTTATTTTTTTGATTATGAACAATATGGAAAAATTAGTCGTAATTGGTGTTCTATTTTAGGAGGGGCTTCTATAACTGCAATGATAGAACTAGGGAAATCGCCTGATGAAAAAACAGTAGCCTGCAAACATCATTTAGAGCAGAATTTTAAACCAGAAACCTTGGAAGCGAGAGCTTTTGATCTTTTATTAGAAACAGAATAAAGAGAGATAACAAAAAAATGAGCAAAAAAACAACACTATCAATAATAAGCATAATGCTTATTTTAAGCATAATTAGTTTAGCATCTGCAATAAGAATTGATTCTGTTTCAATGAATCCTGAAAGCATTGCACCTGGAGAAACATCTGAGATACTTATAACCTTGAAGAATAATGCGGATATTGATATTGAAGATGTTTCTGTTAATCTAGATTTGACAAATGTTCCTTTTGCTCCATTTGAATCAGGTTCAGATTTCTTTACTAATGAAATACAAGAATCCAAAAGCAAAACTGCTGAATTCAAAGTAGTTGCATTAAACGATGCAAAATCAGGGATATACAAGATTCCAATAAAAATAAGCTATATAGAAGATAATGTTGCAAAAACACAAAGTTCTCTGATAAGCATAATGATAAATTCCCAGCCAATAATTGAAGTAAGTGTTGATGATGGATTGCTATTAAAAGGAAAAGAAAACAAGGTGACTTTTAAAATAGTAAACAAAGGACTGGCTGATGCTAAGTTCCTGGAAATAGAGACAAAAGGCTCAACTTCTTACAGTATTTTATCTGCTGAAAAAGTTTATGTTGGAGATGTTGACAGCGATGATTTCCAGACAGTTGATTATCAGATTTTTTTTAATCAAAACAGTTTGAACAGATTAGATATTCCTGTAACTATAAAATACAAAGATGTTGCAAACAAAGAATATACGCAGGAATTTAATCCAACATTAAAAGTTTATACTTTAGAACAAGCTCAAAATCTAGGATTAATTGCAAAAAGCAATACAACAAGCTACATAGTAGGTGTTGTTATCTTGATAATTATTTTCTTTGTCTATAGATGGTTTAGACGAAGAAGAAAGAGAAAGGAGGAGTATTGAAATGTCAAAAGATTATATTAAAGGAATCGCATCAAAATATGATTTGGGTTATCATAGAGCTGTTCGTTGTTTTGCATCAGTAGGTAGATTAAGTACAGATAAAAATAGTCCTGTAATTGGGATGGGGGAAGGTAATCATCATGTATGTGATGCTTCTGTGCACACACATTGGTCTGGGGATGGAACTGAAGGATATATAGCTATTGCAGCAAGAGATTTAGAAAAATTAATAGAAGCAGAAAAAATGATCTCATCTGCTACTGGATTTGATTTAGAAAGTTTAAGGGTTATAAAAGATAGAGTAATCTAAATAAGCATATTAATAACATGTTAAAAGACTTATTCTTTATTTCAATTAATAGCATGAAGAAAAGAAAGCTTAGAAGCTGGCTTACTCTTCTTGGAATATTTATTGGAATTGCTGCGGTTGTTTCTTTAATAAGCATGGGAGAGGGATTAAGAACTGCTATTACAGGGCAGTTTGGAGAATTATCTGTTGATACATTGACTTTTTCAAATGCTGAAACAAGTTTTGGTCCTCCTGGAAGCACTGCTGTAAAAAAAATAAATGATAATGATATTAGATTAATTGAAAGTGTTAATAATGTCAAAATAATTATCCCTAGATTAATAAGAGTTGCAAAAATAGAGTATAACAAGGCAGCAAGTTTTGGCTATGTTATCAATATGCCGGAGGATAAAGAAAAAATTGATTTTATTTATACCAATATGAACATAGAAGTAGATGAAGGCGGATTGCTTGATTTAAATGATAAAGGAAAGGTTCTTCTGGGAAATGATTATTTAAATGAAAACAAGTTTGAAAAAAAAGTTAGAATTGGAAGCAATATAATAATTCAGGGAAAAAGTTTTGAAGTTGTTGGAATATTAAAAAAAGCAAGCACTTTTACAATTAATAGTGTTGTTTTAATGCTTGATAGTGATATGAGAGATATTTTAAACATCCCAAAAGACGAGCATGATATCCTGGCAATAAGGATAAATAGCAAAGAAAATGTTGAAAAAGCTGCAAAAGATATTGAAAATGAAATAAGAAAAGACAGAAAAGAAAAAATAGGAGAGGAAGACTTTAAAGTTCAAACCCCCCTTCAATCTATATCGGCAGTTAACACAATACTTGATGTTGTTAATATTATTGTTATTGGAATTGCTGCTATTTCTCTTTTAATTGGAGGAATTGGAATTGCAAATACAATGTATACTTCTGTTTTGGAAAGAAAAGCAGAAATAGGAACTATGAAAGCTATTGGTGCTAAAAATTTAGATATATTAAAATTATTTGTTATTGAATCTGGATTATTTGGTTTAGCAGGAGGGGTTGCAGGAGCTGTATTAGGAATATTTTTAGCTTATTTAGTGTCTGTAAGTGCAAATTTTTATTTTGGGAATAATATTTTTGCATTCAGTATAAACTGGGTGTTAATTATTGGAGCAATTATGTTTTCATTTTTAATTGGAGTTTTAGCAGGATTAGTTCCAAGTTATCAAGCAAGTAAATTAAAGCCAGTGGATGCTTTGAGAGGATAAGATGAAAATGGAACATAAAAGATATTTGACTTTAGAAGAATATGTAAATGGACTTAGAGAAACGGAATTATCTGAAAGAGCAATTCAGAAGACTATTGAACATGAAAGAGCTCATTTTGAAAAAGCTATAGAATTAGGATATTCTCCTGTTTATGCATTAGAAAGATTTTATACAGCAGGTTCAAATTTGGCAACTGTAATGTTAAATGCAGTAATGTTTAATGGAAAAGAACCATCTCCTGAGCATATAATCCATATTTTATTAGCACCAAAAGTACTTAGTGGTGGTGATTTAGATGATGCTTTAAGATTAAGAAGACAAATTAATAAATCCAAAAATAGAAAAAAATGATACAAGACTATTTCACATTAGCTGTCAGGAACTTGAGAAAGAAAAAACTGCGAAGCAGTTTAACTATAATTGGAATTTTTATTTCAATTGCTACTATATTTGTTTTAATTAGTTTATCTATTGGATTAGACAGCGCTGTAAAAGAACAGTTTAGGCAGTTAGGAAGTGATAAGTTTTTTATAATGCCGAGGGGTCAGGCAGGGCCTCCTGGTGCAGGAGGTGCTGTTCAGCTTACTGTACAAGAGGTCAATGTTATTGAAAAAGTAAATGGAGTAAAAGCTGTTTCCTATGATACAATTGGAAATGCAAAAGTTGAGTTTAATGATGAGGCAAGATATTTAATGATTATTGGAATTCCTTTAGAAAGCTCAGAGGTTTTTATTGAAACTGGATTTTATAAAAGTGATAATGGAAGATTATTAAAAAAAGGAGATACTGGAAAAATAATGATTGGAAGCAGGTTTAAGGAAACACTTTATAATAAACCTGTTAAAATAGGAAATAAACTCCTGATTAATAACAAAGAATTTGAAGTTGTTGGAATATTGCAGACAATTGGAAATTCACAAGATGATAGCTTAATTTTTATGAGTATAGAAGATTTCAAAGATTTATTTAATTCAAAAGATAGAGTTGATCAAATTATAGTTCAAATAAAATCTGGACAAGACATAAACAAAGTTGCAGATACAACCAGAAGAAAGTTGATAAGTTTTAGAGATGTTACTGAAAAAACAAGAGACTTTGAAATCCAAACTCCTGAAGAGCTTTTGAGAAGTTTTGGGACTGTTTTGAATATTATAACTGCATTTTTATTAGGTGTTGCTGGAATATCGCTTTTAGTTGGAAGCATTGGAATTGCAAATACAATGTACACATCTGTTTTAGAGAGAACAAAAGAAATCGGTGTAATGAAAGCAATTGGAGCAAAGAATTCAGATGTTCTTTATATATTTGTTATTGAATCTGGAATTCTTGGATTAGTTGGAGGAGCAATTGGAATTTTCTTTGGTATTGGAGTTGGAAAAATAATTGAGTATATTGCTGTAAATCAATTGGGGATAAATTTACTAAAAGTTGTTTTTCCTTGGTATTTAATAGTTGGCTGTTTGTTATTTGCCTTTGTTATTGGTTCCTTGTCTGGATTATTACCTGCAAGACAAGGTTCAAAATTAAAACCTGCTGATACCTTGAGGCATGAGTAGAGCAAGTATTTTTTAATGAAGGATTAAAATTATAAAGTTGGTTCTGGTCTCTCTACTTCAGGCCTAAAACCAATGGAATCATATACAGTCTTTAAAAGAGATTCATATAATTCAAAACCTTTTTTTGATAATTGAAAACTCCTTTCCCTTACATCAATATAATCTCTGTCATTTAAATATTCAAACATAGAAGGATCTAATTGAAATTCGTTTTTATCTAATGGTAATGTTACTCCTTTTCGTTGGATGTTAACAATTGCTTCTAAAAATCTTTGACCAAAAGTAGTAAGGGTATTTCTTGATTGTATCATTGTATTTTACAAAATTTATATATTAAAAAGATTATGGTTATTTATTATCTACTTTTCCTTAATATGTTAGAAAACTTTCCTATTTTCAAAAAATTTTAGCAACAAATAAATTTATAAACTAGAATAATTCATTAGTTTTATTCAATTTAAAAAGTCCAAAAAAGTATGAAAAAGTGTATATACTGTAAATGCCAGCTTCATGATGGAAGTTTGATTGATTTCTGTGAAAGATGTGGGGTTAAAGTTTGGGGGCAGAAAATGTTTAATGCAATTGTCAAGCAGATGGAAGAGGCTGGAGAAAGAGGAGATTTAGACCAGGGTGGCAATGCCAAGAGATAAGAAGATAAAGAAAAGCTTTTAAAGGCATTAAATTTAAGATTTTTAGTATAAATATATTAGTGGATAGCTTGCTATCTTAAATGACCCATGGACACTAAGAATCTAAGTAATTCTTAGTTGTTCAAAAAATAAATTCAAAAATTATGATTTTTGAAACTGAGAAATTATATATAATGATTTCAAAGTGTTCAGGAATTTACATTCCTGACATCCAGAAAATTCCTATTTTCTGGCTTTTTAAATCTCGTGAATTCGATTTAAAAATGATTAAACAAAAACAAATGAAAACCCGTGGAAAAATTTCACTTAGTAAGTACTTTCAGGAATTTAAAGAAGGGGAAAGGGTATCTGTTGTAAGAGAGCATGCTGTCCAGCCTAAATTTCCAACTACAATACAAGGAAGATCAGGAATTATTGAAAGTAAAAGAGGCGGTTCATATATGGTAAAAATAAAGGATTTAAACAAGGAAAAAGTCTATATAATACATCCAATTCATTTGAGGAGATTAAAATGATACTTGAAAGAACACCTTTAAACATGAATGAAGTGCAGGAAATATTAAAAAACATCCCAGATAGCGAGAAAAAGGAGCAAATGGATAATTTTTTAAAAAAATTTCTCAATACAAAGAAAGAGCAGGCAAAAAAAATTAAAGAAGGGATTGAAAAATTAGACTTATTAAAAATAAAGACGGAGCATATTGTAAAAATAGTTGATATGTTACCAGAAGATGCTTCAGATATAAACAAAATATTTGCAGATGTTAGTCTAAATGAGGATGAAACAAATAAAATACTGGAAGTTGTTAAAAACAATAAATAAAGAAAATGGAAAAAGAAGAAAATGCAATTGTCTTAGATTACCTGCCTTATGGCTATCCCCTAGAAAAGAAAATGATGCCCATAGCTCAAGCTATTGGGGTTAATAATTTTATACTTCTTCAATTAATTCCCAGAAGGGGGGTTAAACTAGAAATAGCAGAAAAAGTTTATATTGGAGATGGAAAGAGAGATAAAATTTACTATATTTTTGGAAAACTTCCTGAAAACAAGCTAACAGAAACTGCAAAAGAACAACTTCAAGGATTTATACAGAAAGAAGTTGAAAGTGATGAAAAAAAATTCATTGATTTTTTTAACAAAGCAGAGGCAATAAATACAAGGATTCACCAGTTTGAGCTTCTTCCTGGATTTGGAAAAAAACATACTGAGGCAATTTTAAGCGAAAGAAATAAAAAGCCTTTTGAGTCTTTAGAGGATTTAAAGACAAGAGTTTCAAATCTACCAGATCCGAAAAAAGCCATTGAAAAAAGACTTTTTAAAGAAATAATGGGAAAAGAAAAATACTATCTTTTTATGAGGGGAAATTAATATGGCAGAAAGTAAATTAACTAGACAATTAAGAAAAGAATTAGCTGATTTATTTTTAAGATGGTGGGGTGGAGAGGATGTTTCTCCGTTAATGAAAAATTATTATCAATTAAAAAGAAATTATTTAAGAAGCAGGAGAAGAGATTATACCCTACAAGAAAGTAATACTTATCATAAACCTCTGGATAAAACTGAAATGGATAAAATAGAATTTACTAGATTAAGTCAACTTTATGAAGATATTTATGCATCTAGGATGAGAGGAGGCTGCAGTTAAACATGGCTGAAATAAAAAAACCAGATAAAAAACAAGAAAAATCTGAAAAGTCAAAACTAGTAATTGAAAAAAAAGAATATGTTTCTTTGATTAGAATCATGCAGACAGATATTCCTGGAAACAAGAGGCTTTTAACAGGGCTTACTTATATAAAAGGGGTTTCTTGGGCAATATCCAATGCCATGTGCAAGATATTAAAAATGAATCCTGATAAAAAAATTTCTGAGCTTGACAAAAATGAAATAGACAAAATAATTGAATTCTTAAAAAATCCAACCCATCTTCCAGATTTTTTATTGAACAGAAGAAAAGATTTTGAAACAGGAAAAAGCTCTCATTTAATAGGGACTGAATTAGACATGAAAAAAGAATTTGACATCAGAAGATTGAAGAAAATAAGATCATATAGAGGTTTAAGGCATGCAACCGGGCAGCCAACAAGAGGGCAAAGAACAAAAAGCCATTTCAGATCTCATGGAAAGAAAAAAGCTGTAGGGGTTCAAAAAAAGAAAGAAGCTCCTGCAAAGGCAGGAGGCAAATAAAATGGAAATTAAGTTAAATAAATTCAAAAACTAAAAATAAAGCATGACAAGTAAAAAATATTCAAAACCTGGAAAACCTTTTGATAAAGCCAGAATAGAAGAGGAAGATGGACTTAAAGAAAAATATGGCTTAAAAAATAAAAGGGAAATTTGGAAAGCAGAAGCAGCAATAGCAAGAATAAGAAATCTTGCAAAACAACTAATTACAAAACCTGAACATGAAAAAAAAGATTTTGTTGAAAGATTAAAAAAGAAAGGCTTTAAAATAGACAGTATTCCTGATGCACTTGCTTTGAATAAAGAGGACTGGTTAAAAAGAAGATTTCAAACAGTTGTTTTTTTAAAAAAATTGGCTAATACTCCAAAACAATCAAGACAATTTATAATTCATAAGCATGTTTCAATAGGAAATCAAATTGTCAATATCCCATCTTATCAGGTTTCTTTAGAAGAAGAGCCAAAAATTAAACTTAATCTTGTTCTTAAAATTCCTGAAATAAAAAAGTCAAAAATAGAAAAAATTAAAGAAGAAATATCAGAGCAGGATATTTCTTGGGAGGAATAATAAAAATGGAAAACAAAACAGATGATAAAGTTGAAAATATAGAATCTGATGAAGAGACAATAAAGAAGAAAGAAAAAGAAGAAAGAATTGGAATCCTGAATATCTACACTACTTTCAATAATACTGTTATGAATTTGACAGATTTATCTGGAAAAACAATAGCAAAATTTTCAGGGGGGCAATCAACAAAACAAAGCAGATTAAAAGCAAATCCAACTATTGCTATGTTTGTTGCCCAAAAAATTGCAGAAGAAGCAAAAGATAATGGAATAACTGGATTTTATGTTAAAATAAGAGCTGAAACAGGGCAGGCAAATCCAGGGCCTGGTGCACATTCTGCTATAAAATCTTTGACAAGAGCAGGATTCAAGATTCTAAGTATAATGGATACAACAAGAATGCCAAGAGGAGGCCCTAAAGCTGGAGGAGGAAGAAGGGGAAGGAGAGTTTAATTAACTTTAAAAACCATATAAAACTAAAAATAAGTATATAAATTAATATTTAAAAAATCAAAAATCTGATGATTTTTGAAATCCAGAAAATTCCTATTTCCTGGCTTTTTAAATTTCGTAAAACTCAATTTAAAAATGATAAAACAAAAAACTCATGATAAGGAAAAGCAAAGATTGAGCTTTGTTACAGATATGCCTATAAGCCTGGCAAATGCCCTAAGAAGAAGTTCATTGGAAATTCCTGTAATGACTATTGATGAAGTTGAAATTATTAAAAACGATTCTGCACTTTATGATGAGATGATTGCCCATAGAATTGGATTAGTTCCTATAAAAACCTTGAAATCTGTCAAAGAAACCAAATTTAAATTAAAAGCTATTGGACCTAAAATTGTTTATTCAACAGATATGCATCCAGATGTTGGAACTGACTATAAATTACCAATTGTAATTTTAGATGAAGAACAGGAATTGGAGTTGGTTGCTGATGCAAAACTTGGAAAAGGAATTGAACATATAAAATATTCTCCTGGATTGATGTTTTACAGGCATAATCTTGACTTAGATGTTCTTGAATTTATTAATATCGATGAAAATGGAAAAGTAAGCTATAATGAAGAAGAATTAAAAAATAAGGGCCTGCCTGATGCACAGATAGATAAAATTAAAAAAATAAAAGAATGCAAAGAATTAGTATTTGAAATTGAATCTTGGGGACAATTGGATGTTAAAGATATCTTTCCAAGAGCTATTGAGGCATTGAATGATAATTTGGAAGAAGTGCAGAAGGCGATGAAGTGAATCTTAGAAAGTATATTTCAGAAATATACGTATTTATTTAATATAATATTTTTAAATGTATGGTTTATTAATTTTTTAACCTAAAGGGATTAAGAGTTCTGATAAAAATAAATGTAAGGAGGAAATAACATGGAAAAAACACTTAAAAGTCTAGATGTTATTGAAGCATCTAGGAAGCTAAACCAGGGATCAAAAGGACTTTCTAAAGTTTTGAGTGAAGTTGAATCTGCTCTGACAGAAGCAAATTATCCTAGAAGCTCAAATGGTCCGGAAGCTCATGAGATGGCTCAGGCACAAACTTATTGGCTATGTAAAATTGCAGATAATTTTTTAAGAAGCGGAGAAGATAATATCTCTTGTAAATACACGCCTTTCAATGATTTTAATGAGTATCATGGCCCTGTTTCTGGATTTTACAAAGAAACAAAAGCATACAATCCTGCAGATCATATAGAAGCTGCTAAAAAGGCAGGATTAAAAGTTGTCCCTGGCATCAGTGAAGAATAAAGCATCTATTTTTATTTTTTTATTTTTCATTAACAATTCTTTAAAAAGAAATTTATAAAAAGGCACTTGGTTAAGTACACTACGTCATAATACATCCCTCCTTTTCAAAATAGTTTGAAATTCTATCCATAGCCTCTCTCACTGTTTGAAAATTACTATTCTGTAAAA
>JAGVWU010000066.1 GCA_018304145.1 Candidatus Pacearchaeota archaeon
CACAAAAACCAGCTTTCAAGCTGGCTATAATTGCAAATGTCAAAAGAGTTTAGGGAATAGAATTAGCGAGAGCTATCTCGCTAGGTGGCGAATTCAAGTGATAATTGTAGATTTTTACCAAGTTCTGCAGCTCTTCGAATTGCACTAAATTGCAATGGTGTCAGTCCACAGGGGTCCTTAGATTTCTTTCTTTCAATATTATTATTTTTTTCCATAAAAAATCCGAGAAAAACAGACTTTTAAATTTATCTGAAAAAATTAAAAAAACACGCCTTCACAAAAAATTAGCATTTTCCTATTTAAAGATATTTACTAAAAATGCTAATTTTTTCTGGGAACTGAACCAAGGTTCAATTCTCAAATAGAGAAATGGGACTTTTCAGTCCCAATACACCTTCACTGTGAATTGAACCCAGGAGTCCCGAAGGACACGGATTAGCAACCTCGTGCAATACCACTATGCGAACTGGGCTTTATGTTGTGTGTTGTTTTTGTTCTTATATTTTTGCCTACAATAGCGCAGTGGTTTTGGCGGTTGCTATTTTAGTAAGGTCTTCAATTTGAAGTCCTTATTAGCAATGAAAACTCATTGATTAACAATATGTCAGAAGTCATATTTCATTTATAGGAAATTAATAAATAAAAAAGTCTATTTGACAGCAGGTTATTTTTACTTATGTATTGAATGTAGGGGTCTTTCTAATTCATAAATTCTTTTTTTTAATCTTGATATTTCTGTTTCATAATATGCACTGTCCTTTTCCCAGGCCATTCTGTCTCTTTGCATTCTTGCTTTTTCGAGTTGAAATGGAGATTCATTATTATCAATTCCTTGTTTTTCAGCTTCATCAGTACCAAGCCCTAATTTTCTCAAAACTCTTTCATATTTCATTATCTTAAGTTCCGCTTTAGATATTTTTGTATTCAGCCTCTCAATCTTAACATTATTTCTAGCCAGTCTTCTTAGTCCTATGGATTCTTCAATATTCCATCTAAAATTTTCTTTTTTATACCGGCTAAGTTCTCTTGAATATTTATCATTTTGTTTTAATATTAAATTATATTCTTTTTTTATTTTATCATAATCTTCTTTAAGAATTTCTTCACTCTTTGGAAATTCCCTATATTGAATTTCCCCCTGATTTTTGAATGCATCCACATTGGGTTTTGAGCAGCCTGGAATACCTGAAAAAAATGGAGAGATGTCTATTAGAAGCAATGCAATCCTTTTAACAATGGTTTTTTCATTCCTAATTAGAACAGGGTTATTATTTAAAATTAATTGGTTTTTTTACTATATTTTACAAAACAACCGATATCAGGGATAGTAAAAATAAAATAAATATGCTGTGAGATGAAACATTAGATTCAGAAATCTTTGTTTCTAAGTAGAAGCAAGTTTAGAAATTTTTATTTATTCAGAGAAAGTAGAGAAAGCGACTCATTAGAACCTATAACTTATTTTTACAAAATTAATAATTTTTCTTTTTCTGCCGAAGAGGTTTTAAGATATTTTATCGACGATAAAACCTATTTTTATCATAGAAAGCTTTTTAAATGGGAAATCCTTAAAATCAGCATAAATTTGATTGTTTTTTGATGTAAAAAACACAAAAAAACATTCCTTAACTAAAATTTATGTAAAATGTTTATAATTAGTTAAAACTATCATAAACAATTAATAATGGCAGAAGAAAAAACCTATGGCGCAGAAAGTATCAAAGTATTAGAAGGCTTGGAGGGGGTGAGGCGTCGCCCAGCCATGTATATAGGAAGTACTGGCAAGGATGGTCTGCATCATTGTGTCTATGAAGTTGTTGATAATTCTATTGATGAGGCAATGGCTGGCTATGCTACTTATGTCCTTGTAAATATTAACAAGGATGGGAGTATTACTGTTGTGGATGATGGCAGGGGAATTCCTGTTGATAAGCATCCGGTTTACAAAAAAGCTGCAATGGAAATAGCTTTGACAAAGCTTCATGCAGGAGGAAAGTTTGACAAGCATACTTATGAAATTTCAGGGGGTTTGCATGGAGTAGGAGTTTCCTGTGTTAATGCTTTATCTATTAAAATGATTGCTGTTGTAAAAAGAGATGGAAATATTTATCAACAAGAGTATAAAATCGGAGTTCCTCAATCTGATGTCAAAATTGTAGGGAAAACAGACAAGAAAGATACTGGAACCTCGATAACTTTTTATCCAGATAATGAAATTTTTTCTACAATTGATTTTGATTTTGCTGTTTTAAAGAAAAGGCTGCAGGAAATAGCTTTTTTAAATCCTAATGTCAAGATTATTTTAAAGGATGAGAAAAACAACAAAGAAGAAACTTTTCATTATACAGGAGGATTAATTGAATTTGTGAGCCATATAAATAAATCTAAAAGTGTTTTGCATAAACCTATTTATTTCAAGAAACAGGTTGATTCAACTATTGCAGAAGTCGCCATACAATATACAGATGGTTATAATGAGAATATTTTTGGTTTTGTGAATACTATTAACACAACTGAGGGTGGAACTCATATTTCCGGTTTTAAGACTGCTTTGACAAGAGCTGTTAATGACTATGCTGATAAAAAAGGCATGTTGAAAAATGATAAATTGATGGGAGATGATGCAAGGGAGGGAATAACTGCTATAATAAGTTTGAAAATGAGAGAACCGCAGTTTGAAGGGCAGACAAAAACAAAATTAGGAAATTCTGAAATGAAAGGAATTGTTGATTCAATGGTTTATATTGCTTTGACTGAATTCTTGGAAGAGAATCCTTCAATATCAAATAAAATTGCCCAAAAAATAATTGCTTCAGCAAAAGCTCGTGAAGCTGCCAAGAAAGCAAGAGATTTAGTTAGAAGAAAAAATGCCCTGGGAGGATTATCTGGCTTGCCTGGAAAATTAGCTGATTGTTCATCTAAAAAAGTTGAGAGGACTGAAATTTATATTGTTGAAGGAGATTCAGCTTCTGGTTGTTTTTCTGGAGATACAAAAATTGCTCTTGCAGATGGGAGAAATTTATCTTTTATAGAACTTGTTAGAGAAGATAATGAAGGTAAAGAAAATTTTTGTTATACTATAAAAAATAATGGAAAAATTGGAATAGCAAAAATTGAAAGTCCAAGAATAACTAAACAAAATGCAGAAGTTATAAAAATTATTTTAGATAATGATGAAGAAATAATCTGCACTCCTAATCACAAATTTATGCTAAGAGATAGAGGCTATAGGGAAGCTAAGGATTTAACAATTACAGATTCTTTAATGCCCCTGAATAAAAAGATTTCTAAAATTGGAGGAAGAATAACTATTGATGGTTATGAAATGGTTTTTGATTTAATTAATAGATGGATTTTTACTCATTTGCTGGCTGATGAGTATAATCTTGAACATGGTATTTATTCAAAGGAACAAGGAGAAGCTAGGCATCATATAGATTTTAATAAACTTAATAATAATCCAACAAATATTATAAGGATGCCTAGAGAGGAGCATCTTATTTTTCATACAGAACAATTAGAAAAAAGCCTTCACAGAGAGGATGTAAAGGAAAAAGCAAGACAAGCTCATAGGAAAGAAGAATACAGAGAAAAAATTAGAATGTGGAGAGCAAAACCTGAAATTAAGCAAAGATTTTCTGAAATTACAAAAGAATTACATAAAAATCCTGAATTTAAACAGAATTTAATGAATGGGTTTATTAATTTTTATAATTCTAATGAAGAATATAGAAAAAGAAATAATGAATTATTAAATAAGTCACAAAAAGAATATTGGAATAATATTGAAAATAGAAAAAAAGCTGCTGAAAAAGTCAAAAAGTTTTTTAATGAAAATCCTGATGCAAAAATTTATCTTTCAAATATTGCAAAAGAGCAATGGAAAGATGAAGCACTTATAATATGGAGAAGGCAAAAAACAAAGGAACAATGGACACCTGAATTTAGGAAAAAAAGAAAAGAAAGTTATAATAAAACTTATTATAGCAAAACTATAAAATTAATGAAACAGGTTTATGAAAAAACAGGTAATCTTGATAATTTTGATGATGAGAGAATAAATAATAATGATAAAAGTATTTTAAGCATAAACACTTTTTGTTCAAGATTTTTTAATAATAATTCTGATGAGATGATAGAAGCAGTTAAAAATTACAATCATAAAATTAAAAAAATTATTTGGTTAAATGATAAAATAAATGTTTATGATTTGGAAGTAAAAGATACACATAATTTCGCACTTGCTTCAGGAGTTTTTGTTCATAATAGCGGGAAGATGGCAAGAGATAAAGAATTTCAAGCAATTTTGCCATTAAAAGGCAAAATCATGAATGTTGAAAAATCTAACCCTGCAAAAGTTCTTACTTCAGATGAAATCCTTAATTTAATAACTGCTATTGGAACTGGGGTCAAGGAAAATTTCGATATTACCAAATTAAGATATGGAAAAATAATTTGCATGTGTGATGCTGATGTTGATGGACAGCATATAACAACTTTATTATTAACTTTTTTTTACAGATATATGCCTGAATTAATTGAAAATGGGAATATCTTTATTGCTGTTTCTCCTTTATATAGAGTAAGAAAGAAAAAAGATTATTATGTTTATTCTGATGATGAATTGAAAAAAACTTTGGATAAATTAGGGGGAGGAAAAGCAGATGTGCAGAGATTCAAAGGATTGGGAGAAATGAATCCCTCGCAATTATGGGATACTACCATGGATCCAAAAAAAAGAATTCTAAAAAAAGTCACAATAGAAGATGCAGTTATTGCAGACCAAACTTTTAATATGCTTATGGGAGATGAGGTTGGGCCAAGAAGAAAATTCATTGAAATAAATGCAAATATAGCAGAAGTGGATATATAAAATGGAAAAACAAGGATTAAAATATCCGAAGAAAGCATGGGGGAAAGAAGAGTATATTATTAATAATGAAAAATATTACGGAGAGAAACTGCATTTGAAAAATGGAAAGAGGAGATTTTAAAGGAGAAAAAGATGGATAAAGAAAACAATGTTTTTAAAATGAAAGGAAGTTATATTGGAGGGGGAACCTTTTTTATAATTGGAAGTTTTATAACTTATTTGTTTAGCAAGTTTTGTTTTGATACCTGCCCATCATTAAATGAAATAATAATAGCATTTTTTATTTTTGGAATAGGAGGAATTATAGTGGGTTTTTTAATAGGATGGATTATACATTTTTTAATAAATTATTATAAACATAAATAGATGAAAATGAATAAAAAATTTTATAATGAATTAAGAGAAAAAATACAGCCTTATTTTGAAAAAAGTGGAAGCCATGCTTTTGACCATACTGAAAGAGTTCATAATCTAGCATTAACAATCGCAAAAACAGAGAATGTAGATATAGATATTGTAAAAACAGCTGCATTAATGCATGATATCGCTAGAAAAAAGCAAGGCTATAATTATGAAATATGCCATGCTAAAGAAGGAGCTAGGATGACAAAAGAAATATTGAAAATTATGGATTTTCCAAAAGAAAAAATAGATGCTGTTTGTCATGCTATTGAAGTTCATAGATATAGTAAAAATTTAAAAGCAGAAATTAAAGAGGCTGAGATTATTCAAGATGCTGATAGACTTGATGCTATAGGAGCTATTACAATAGCAAGAATATTTGATTGGGGGGCAAAGAGAAACAGGATTATACATGATCCAAATACTAATCCTGAAGAATATGGAGACAATCATATGTCTAATACTTCTATAAATCATTTTTATGAGAAGATACTAAAAATTAAGCCTGAAACATTCAAAACCAAAAAAGCTAAGGAAATAGCAAAGAAGAGATATGAATTTACCAAGCAATTCGTAGAGGAATTTATCAAAGAATGGGAGGGTAAGAAATAAAATGGCAGAAGACAAAGACAAAGAAATAGATGAAATTGAAGAAGAAAAAGAAGAATCAGAATTAGATGAATCTGAAGAAAAAGATGAAATTGAATCTGGCGAAGTTTCTGAAGAAAATGGAAATGGTGATATGGAAGTTTTGGAAAAAGAAGCGCTTAATCTTAAAGATATGGATGAAAATCGAGTGGTAGGCACTGAGATTACAAAAGAGATGAAAAAATCCTATATTGATTATGCAATGTCTGTCATTGTTTCAAGGGCTTTGCCTGCTGTTGAAGATGGATTGAAGCCTGTTCACAGAAGAATTCTTTATGCAATGAAATTAATGGGGCTGGAAAAAGGAATGACAAAAAAATCTGCCAGAATAGTTGGAGATACAATGGGTAAATTTCATCCTCATGGAGACATGGCTATTTATGATGCAATGGTAAGAATGGCTCAGGATTTTTCTTTGAGATACCCTCTTGTTCATGGGCAGGGAAATTTTGGATGTTTTACAGCAGATACTAAAGTTAAACTTGCAGATGGAAGAGATTTGTCTTTTATAGACTTAATAGAAGAACATAAACAAGGAAAAAGAAATTTTACTTTTAGTGTAGATGAAAATAATGAAATAAAGATTGCTGAAATAAAAAATCCTAGAAAAACAAGAGAGAATGCAGAAATAATGAAAGTTATTTTAGATAATGGAGAAGAGATAAGATGCACTTTGAATCATAAATTTATGTTGAGAGATGGAAGCTATAAAGAAGCTAAAGATTTGCAATCTGGAGATTCTTTAATGCCTGTATATTTTAGACTTTCTACAAAAGATGATGATGCAAATTCAATTGGATATAATATGATTTTCCAGCCAAATTCTAATACATGGAATTTTATTCATATTCTTTCGGATTTATGGAATTTGGAAAATGGAATTTATCAAAAATCAACAGGAAAAATAAGACATCATATTGATTTTAATAAATTAAATAATAATCCAGATAATATAAGAAGAATGAATTGGAAAGAACATTGGCAGACTCATTATAATTTTACTTCTGAAAAACATAAAAATGATTCAGGTTATAGAAAAAAATTAGCTGAAGGAAGAAGAAAGTTTTGGGATAATCAAGAGAATCGAGATAATTATTCAGAGAGATTAACTCAAAGAAATTTGAGAAACTGGAAAAATTCAGGATATAGGGAAAAAATGAAAATTACTCTGAGTGAAGTGAACAAAAAATATTTGGCAGAACATCCTGAAAAAATTGAAGAAATAAGAAGAACTGCTTCAATAACTATGAAAAAAATGTGGAAAAATCCACAATATAAACAATTATTTCATGATAAGATAATCGCCTCTAATAAAAGGAGAGAGACTAATTTAACTGGTAAGAGAAAATTTCTCAATATATGTAATTACCTTAAGGAAAAAAATATAATCATAAATAAAGAAAATTATGAAAAATCAAGGGTAGATATATTTGGCGGAAAAAATTTTACAACATGGGATTTAGGAATCCAAAAATATTACAATAATGACAAAAATTTATTGTTGTGTGAAATAAATGGAAATCACAGGGTTGTTGGAGTTGAGTTTTTGAATCAATTTGAAGATGTTTATGATTTAACAATAGATAAAACTCATAATTTTGCTCTTTCTTCTGGAATATTTGTTCATAATTCAATGGATGGAGACAGTGCTGCTGCATCTCGTTATACTGAAGCTAAACTTACAAAAATAGGTGTTGAATTATTAGAAGATATTGACAAAGAAACAGTAAAGTTTATTCCTAATTTTGATAATTCTTTGAAAGAACCAGTTATACTTCCTGGAAAAGTTCCGAATTTGCTTATCAATGGAAGCTCTGGAATTGCAGTTGGAATGACAACAAATATACCTCCCCATAATTTAATAGAGGTTTGTGATGGAATTATTGAAACAATCAACAAACCTGAAATTACAATTGATGAGCTAATGGAAATTGTAAAAGGGCCTGATTTTCCAACAGGAGGACAGATTGTTGGAAACACTTTGAAAGAATTATATGAGAAAGGAAAAGCAGGATTTGTTATAAGAGGAAAAGTTTCAACTGAAACAAGAAAAGATGGAAAAGAAAGGATTGTCATAACAGAAATTCCATATCAGGTCAATAAATCTGAATTAGTAAAAGAAATTGCTGAATTAGTCAGGGACAAAAAATTATTGGATGTTCATGATATAAGGGACGAAAGTTCGAGAGGAAAAATAAGAATTGTTATTGACCTGAAAAAAGGCGCAAACTCACAATTTTCAATCAATAGATTATACAAATCTACAAGATTGCAATCAAAATTTGATGCTGTCTTGGTTGCTCTTGTTTCAGGAATTCCCAAGACACTTTCTTTGAAGGAGATAATCAACTGCTATATTGATTATAGAAGAAAAATTGTAAGAAAAAGAACTGAATTTGACTTGAAAAAAGCAGAAGAAAGGGAGCATATTGTTCAGGGGTTATTATTGGCTTTGAAAAATCTTAATGAAGTGATTGAAATAATCAAAAAATCAAGAGAAGAAGCTGCTGAAAATTTAATGAAAAAATTTGGGTTTACTAAAAAGCAGGCAGAAGCTATTTTAGAAACAAGACTTAGGCAATTGACAGCTTTGGAGCATGATAAATTAAAAGAAGAAGCAAAACAACTTGCTGAATTCATTGACAAATGCAAAAAAATTCTTGCTGATGAAAAAGAAATTTTAAAAATAGTCAAGAAAGAATTAAGCGAATTAAAGGAAAAATACGGAGATGAAAGAAAAAGCAGAATAATAAGGAGCGTAAAGGAAATTGAAGAAAAAGATTTGGTTCAGAAAAAAGAAGTTGTTATTACAATAACTGACAAAGGTTATATCAAAAGAATGCCCTTTAAAATTTATCATGAGCAAAGAAGAGGCGGAAAAGGGGTTATTGGAGCTGAACTGACATCAGAAGATTTTGTAAAACAATTAATCACCTGCTCAACTCATGATCACTTATTGTTATTTACAGGGAGAGGAAGATTATTCTGGTTAAAGGCATATAAAGTTCCTGAAACACAGAGATATGGAAAAGGGCAGGCAATTGTCAATCTATTGAATATTAAGGACGATAATATTACGAATGTAATTGCAGTGAAAGATTTTAGTGATTATCTTTTTATGGTCAGCAAAAAAGGACAAGTTAAGAAAATCAGATTAGGAATGTTTGAAAAACCCAGAAATGCAGGAGTAAGAATAATTAATCTGCCTTTGGATAATTCAGATATGGTCATTGATGTTAAAAGAGTAAAAGCGAAACAAGAAGTTATGCTTATGAGCAAAAAAGGGCAGGCAATCAGGTTTAATTCAGATGAAGTAAGAGAAATGGGAAGGGCTTCTTATGGCGTTTGCGGAATAAAATTAGATGAAAATGATGAGGTTGTAAGCATGGAAATTGCACAGGATGTTAAAACGAGCATTTTAACAATAACTGAAAAAGGTTATGGAAAAAGAAGTTTGGTTGAAGATTACAGGTTAACAGGAAGAGCTGGAAAAGGGGTTATTAATTTAAAAGTTTCAAGAGATAAGACGGGGGATGTTGTTTCAACAATTGAAGTTGATGATAAAGATAAATTTTTGGTTTCAACTAAAAAAGGAATTGTAATTAATACAAGAGTTAAAGAAATAAGGGTAATGGGAAGAATTACTCAAGGAGTCAGAATAATTAAATTACAGGAAGGGGACAGGGTTGTCGATATTGCAAAATTAGCAAAAGATAGTGATTTGTCTGAGATTGAAGAAGCTGGTGCAGATGTGAAAAATGAATGAAAAAATATTTGTTAATAATTCTTAAATAATTCTGCTGTTAGACAATTTATTATCCATTTGGAGCCATAATATTATTTATTTGGAATTAGAAAACTTTATAATATCTTGTTTTTACTTGAATTCGCCACCTAGCGAGATAGCTCTCGCTAATTCTATTCCCTAAACTCTTTTGACATTTGCAATTATAGCCAGCTTGAAAGCTGGTTTT
>JAGVWU010000067.1 GCA_018304145.1 Candidatus Pacearchaeota archaeon
TTGACGAACTAGAAACTCCATCTCAGGCTTTTATAAGGAAACTTAAAAAATGAAAAATCAAAGAAATGTATCGTTAGGAAATATTAACGGGATAAAACATATGAAATTTTATTAACAAAATTAATTATTAGAATTAATTTAGTTTTCTATTTTTATTTTTCTTCCATCATCGCTTGTTAATGTACCTTTCACGATAATATCTCCATTAGATAATCTGATTTGTCTGGGGTTGGATTTACATTTTGTAAATCTTAATTCAAAGGATTCATAATATGCAGGTTTTCCATCATACATAAATTCGTATTCTGTTTTTAATTCTCCTAAATATCTTTCTAAAAAACTATAAGATAAACCTAAAGTTAAAGCCCCTCCTGCTAAATTTGTTAAAACAATATTTCTTAATTTCATAGAATATTTAGAATAAAGTAATTTAAAAATATTGTTATTGTAGAATATTTACATCAATCCTAAAGCAACAGGAATTCCATTAATTTCTATTATTCCATTCTTGGAAATTATTCTTGCTTCAAGAGCTGTTTCAACAGCCTCTTTTCCAATTATATTAAAAGTCGCATCCTCTTTTTCCATGTCTTTTAATATTTTTAAAACTTCTTTTTTGGATTTTTCCTGCCCTTGAAAAAAATTCTGCTTGACTTCTATTTGTTTAATTCCTTCTGAGAAGGTTTTGCCAATTAAATCAGTATCAGCCAATGCTATAATTCTCCTGTAGGCTTCATGAATTTTTAATTGCATAATAAAAACATCAAAATTTTTTAAATATAAAATTTAATAGTAAAATTATTTACTGCCTATTCTGCAAACAGTAGTTTCACAATTAGGACATTTTCCTTTCATCATAATTGTTCCTCTTTTCGTTTTTGTTTCTTTTCCATCCTTCATTGTTACTTTTTTTTTGCATTTAACACAATATGCTTCAGTCATTTTTTTAAGCCTCCCTTTTGATTTTTGTTTTTAGTGAATATTTTTTATATGAACTCTTGTTTTATAAAGATTTGCTTTGATAAAAGATAGTGCAAAAGGTTTTTAAAGGAGATAACTATAACAATGAATGAAAAATTTTAGCAACAATGCAGGCTGCTACTGGAAAAAGTGATTTGAATTTTTTTACAGATTGGTGAAATGATTTGCGATACATTAGAAGCTATAACTTATTTTGACAAATCAATAAATTTAATTAATGATAATAATCAAAGGGATAATTATATTTTAGCCCTGACAGAATGCTTTGCACCGCAGGCCAGGCAGTGCATAAATGTAAATCCTTTGTCTTTGATTATTTCTGTATCTGGTTTTCCGCATTGTTTGCATGTAACAAACTCTTTAACATATTCTTCTATTTTTTCATTGATTTTTTGAGAAGATATTTTTCTTTGAAGAACAACTATGCTGTTTTTGAAAGTTCCTGGTGTTGCAAGCTCTTTTAACAAAAATTTTAGCATATGGTCTGCAGGCTTCCTTAGGTATGAAGCAATTTGAGGAAGATTGGTAAGAACAATTTTGGTTCCTTCAATATGCCCTTCTATCTTTGGTATTTCAAACCTTTCTCCATTATGAGATATAGGTTTTATTTTTTCATGCGCTTGATTTAAAAGCTGTTCGTAAGTTTCCATTTCGTACTATTTATTGATATTTAATATAAAAGAAGAGAGAAGAGGGTTTAAAAGTTTAAGGGTTACTCATAATTTTTAATTGTTCATCCAAAGAAAGAACAGGAATTCTTGCTAAAGTTATTCTAACTGTTTTATAACTCCTTAACTTTTCTAAAACTTCGGGTTTTTGAAATACTTTATAAGGGTCAGAATAATTTGATAAAATTCCTGACTTGTAATCTGCCGTATCTTCCATTCCTGGATTTGAATTCAAGTCTGGCATAATTTATATAAGCATGAGAAGTATATAAACTTTTAACCTAGATTAAATAAATAATCTGAAACTCCCTTTGTTAAATACACAAGACCTTTTTCAACTTGAATTGTTCTTTTTATTTTTGGAATTTCACCAAATTTTGGATATCTAAAGGAGTTTTTCCATTGAGAATATTTAGTTTTTCCGCTCACTCTGTGAGGTGGAAACCTGTCCATCCAAGCCCATTCCACAATATATAATTCTCTTTGCAGTACCATTGATTCTAATTTTTCTCTATCATAAGTTCTGATTTCTTTTACAGGCCTGTCAAGTTCATATAATCCTAAACCCCAAAATCCCTGTTGCAACCAGAATTCTGCATATTCAACCTGGTGGTCGAGAACAGTCCAGGAGCAGGGATAATTACCTTTTTCATTTCCTTTTGGTTTAGTTAAACAAAACTTCACCTCTAAAAATTTTTTATCATCAATAACATCAGGGCCTTTTCCATCATTTAATTCCATTCCTAAAACTTTTGCAACCCATTTTTCATTAACACATAAAAAATGCTCTTTGCGTACGCTATGGGCTTTAGCCCATAAAAAGCAAAGGCATTTTTTGGGTGATCAAGAATCAGACACGCCATGTGGCTTTAGCCCATGGTTCTTGACATCAGGCATTATTCCAGAATTAAAAGTTCGAGGTTTCATGAAAATTAATTAAAATGCCTATTTATAATAATTTATGTACTGATAGTTTTATTCTTCGGAATACCCCACAGCTTGCTGTGGGGATGAAAGCTAAAGAAAAACCTCTAAACGATTTTGTTAATGTTAAAAATTCTTTTGATGCTTGCATCTTTTTGTTTGGAAGCTAATAAATTAAGCAAAAGCTTTGGCTGCTGAAAGCGACAAAGCAATGAAGTTTCTAGGTGTAGATGCCCCAGAGCTTGCTCTGGGGAGGTTCACTTTATCCCAGATACCTAACCCTTCCTGGACGTGGTTCATAGATAACCCCGTCTTCAAGAAGTTTTTGAATCTCCTGGGTTATTATTTGAGGAGGGGATTTTAGTTTTATTATAATTTCTTCTTTGTCAATGCCTTCTTTTACTTCTGCTTCTTTTATCATTGTTATTAATTCATCTCTTAATGCCTTGATTTCCTTTTTTTTAACTTCTGTAAGCATTGGCTGAAAAGATTTTTCTATTTCTAATTTTCTTATTAGCAGATATTTAGGGTTTTGTTTTTTTATTAGTTCAGGAAGAACATACAATTCCTGATTGAAGAATCTGACAAGTCCGATGGCCAGTATTGTATCTCCCTGCACTATATCTTTGAAAAGTGCAATATCATCTGCAAAAACTCTTGCTCTTATCTGCCCACTTCCATCATCAAGAGTTATTGTTGCAAATCTTTTTTCTCCCTCGCTTTCATATTTATCAATTACATTTGCAATAATATTAACACGGACTATGTTCCTATTTCCCAATTCAACATGCTTCAATCTTTTATTAAGATTTTCAGTTTCTTCAAAAATCTGGTTGGCTTTCAATAAGTCAATGATTCTTAACTTATGGGCTGTCTCTCTTTTTTTCTGCTCTGGCATTTTTAGAAAAAACGATTATTCTTTTTAAACATTTAGATAATTATAGGATAAGAAATTAATTTCCGGACAATTTACCCTTTCTTATCCTATCTATCAAGGAAAAAATTTTCCGAAAATTTATTTCCGTTGATATAACTGATAAATTTAATAATATAATACCAGATAGAAATTGATAAGAAGACCCTTTAAAAATTATTAAAAAATAAAGAAAAATATTTAAATAGTTATTCTAATTTATTTTAAGATGAACTGGAAAAGAGCAATATTATGCGGAGCATTATTATGGATATTAATATTTTTTGAAGTAAGTATTCTAATGTTTGGGTTAAAATTACAGCCAGGTTTAAATTATTATATTCTTCATTATATTCTAGCAGGAATAATTGCTTTAATTTCCGCTTTTATATATTTTAAAGGAAAAGTAAAAAAAGGATTTACAGAAGGATTGTCAGTTGGAATTGTTTTTGCAGTAACAGGAATTATCCTAGATTCAATAATAACTATTCCTTTGTTTATGAACTTTGATTATAATTTTTTCCTGGATATTTATCTATTGTTGGGAATTCTTGAAGGAATAATAATTACTGGAATTGCTGGAAGTGTCAAGAAATGAAATTATTTTTATTTTGCAACCAATCTTTCTAATGTTGTAGAGTTAATTAAAACTTCACCTAGATTTTTAATTGTAACTTTGTTCCGAAATAGTGTCATATCTAACTTGGGATGGTGCAATAATTGACCAAGATGGTCATCATAAGAAACTATATATTGTCGTTTGGTTTGCCCACTAATTTCATATAAACAAAGTCCACTATATTTTTCTTTTGGCATAATTATAAGATAAGAAATTAATTTCCGGATAATTTACTCTTTCTTATCTGTCAAGGAAAAAATTTTCCTAAAATTTATTTCCGTTGATATAAAAGAATTTTTTTATTTTTAAATATTATTGTACTAAAACAATTTTATTGCAATCAGGATTGTTTGAAAGATATAGTAAAAGACATAAGTTTTTTCCCTTTTATTATGTTTTTCCCTATAAGTTAAGGAAATAAAAAGCATTTAATTAATATTTATTTAGATACATAAATGCTTTTTATTTAGCGTACGAACTATGGAAATATCAGCGTTCTTGACCATAACTATCCTCTTCCGCTGATTTCCTGAATAAATCCCTGCTTGGGCTGGAATAAATCTCCTTTTTCCTTTAATTTTTCAATGGCTTCTTCAAACTCTGTATCAGACATTTCATTTCCAATTTCTTTTTTCAAGTCTTCAATAGGAACCTGCTTTCCAAATCTTTCTTCCATTTTTTTAAGAGTTTCTTTTAACATTAATATTTTATTTCTCTTGCTTGAGGAAATCCTTGTTGTAAACCTGTCTATATCAAATTTTTTTGTTTCAGGGTCATAACCAACCTGCATTAAATAGTAGGTGGTAAGCCTTATTGCTATTTGTGCATCCTGCCTGTCAACTATGGGGGATAATCTTGATTTTGCATGAGCTTCTGCTAATCTCACTAATCCCTGCAATTGTCTTGCTGAAATTGCAATTGAATGGGAATCTCCTGAACTCTGAAGATTCCTTAATTTAACATAAAAATTTTTAATTTCTTCAACAGCATCATCTTTTAACTGAGGTTCTACTTTCTGTTTTGCATAGGCAACATATTTTTTGAACAATTCTCTTTCAATTTCAGGTTTTTTATCTTTTTTTTGATGAATGTTAAGAACATGAGTTGCTATTGCACTGTCCTGATTTTTGTCTGGCAGGTCTCTTAAAATAAAAATCAAATCAAATCTGTTTAATAAAGTTGGAGGAAGGTCTATTTGTTCTGTGATTGACTGTGTTGGTTCAAATCTTCCATATTTTGGGTTTCCTGCTGCAAGAACAGAGGTTCTTGCAGTTAGAGATGCCTGAACATTAGCTTTTGAAATTGTGACTGTATTATGTAAAATTGCTGATTGAGAGATAAAAGCATGACTAGGTTCAATGGTTATATCATAAACCCAATTTTCTCCTTCGTTTTCAATTATTTCAATTCCACTAACTTTTTCCCATCCTATTTCTTGAGTTAAAGATTCTAAAAATTCTATATTTTTTGGATTTTTCACTAATTTTAACAGATTTTTTAAAAAATTTCTTGAAAAACAAAACTTATCTTTTCTTTTTGAATGATCAAAAATAATATCATATTGTTTATATTTTCCAATTTCTTTGATATTTTCCTGCTTAATTATATCTATAATCTTCTCATTAAAATTTTCTGGAATGATGTCTTTTACTGTTCTTTTTATTGTTTTTTCTAATAAATAATTTTTAATTATTGCATTTTTTTCAATGGTTACAAATCCTATTTTTTCCATAAAATTTTTAATATTCTCATAGCCGGTTATTAAAACTTTAAAATATTCCCGGTCTTCGTTTAAATTACTCCTGATTCCAAATCTTAATAATAAATCCTGAACCTGTTCTGCAAGCCTTCTGCTTTTTGTACTATAGCCTATTCTTATTGTTCTTTTTTTAATAGAGACATGCCCATCTCCTTCAAACATTGAAGATAGCATTGCAGAGATATTTTCTTTTTCTCCTTTCATTAATATTTGAGGAATTTGTTTTTCACCTGAAAGTTTCATCATTTCAGGCATATTTTTCATTAAAAATTTTATTAATTCTGTAGAAGTATATCTGTACATAAATCTCGGTTCATTTTCATCAATTCTTAATTGTTTATATGGAGATAAATTAAAAACTCTTTTCATAGAATTTTCAAAATCATCAAGCAATCTCTTATCTTTATTTGTGAAATTTATCCCTATAATTTTTCCTCTATTTTTCTCTCTTGAACCTTCTGAAATAAAATAGCCGGCTATTTTGAATATTTCTTTGCAATTTTTTTCTGGAATTTTTATATGCTGTATTGCTCTTTTATTCTCTATATTTGTATCAAATTCTTGTTGTTTTCCTTCTATCGGAATTATTAAAGGTACTGGAATAGAATCTCTAATTTTTATTGAATCTGCTCTTTTTGTTATTATGCTTCCATTTTCTGCTATAAATACAGGATGTTCAGGAGTTACTTTTATAAATCTTCCATTTGAAAATTTTATTTTGATAAATTTATCAAATGCTTTATGTTTGCTTATTCTGTTAACTTTTGTTTTGAATATATTCTTAAAATTAGTTGTTAAGACTTCTAATTCTTGTGTTGGTAATATTAAACAATCTTTTCCTTGAATTATCTTTTCTTTATTCTGTTCTAACATTTTTTCAACTAATTCGCCTATTTTATGTTCGCCTCCATCTGCAAGGGAGATTATTGTATCATAGTGATAACATTGCTGCTCCAGTGCCTCATGCATTGCACTTCTGTCCTGTGCATCCATTTTTTCTATTTCATCAATGCAGATTATTCCATTATTTGCAAGAACCATTGCCCCTGCTTCCAAAGCCCACCCCCTAAGGAATTCATCTTTTACAACTGTTGCAGTTATTCCTGCACCTGTTGCTGCCTTGCCTACTATGTAACGCCCTCTCGGAGCCATGTTTGAAATGAACTTCAGAGTTACTGAATTATGAACTCCGATCCCATTTGCGACAAAAGTATTTGTTGAAGGTATGGATAAATCATATACTTCTTCATTCTTTTTTTCTAAAATTTTTATATCTTTTATTTTTGACCAAATAATATTGCTGTTTGCTATTTTTTTAAGAACTTCTAATTCACTTATTTTTTCTTTTGTTCTAGTTTCAAAATCTTTAATTAATCTTAATAATCTTAACCTACCAATTTCCCCTCTTTTTTTTATTGTTCTCATTTCAGCAGCCAAAGTTCTATTACCGGAAATTCTTGAATTATAGCCTAATTTTTTTACAATTTCATAAACCAAATCTCCACAAGGGATTAAATTATTATAACTATAAATTGGATTTTTTGAATTAATCTTAATATCTCTTCCTATGAATTTTATATTTTCTATAAACTTCTCAATCATATAAGTTGGTACAGACAAAGAATAATAATCAGTTTTATTTTTTTTATAGGAATATACTCTTTTCTTTATCTTATTTAAAATTCCCAAAGAAAATAATAAATCTGAAGTACCTTCAGCTAAATCTTTTGAAATTGTTATTAATTCAAAACCTTTCAGCATTTTTTTATCTTTTATTAATCTTCCATCTCCTGAGAACAATCCTGATATTAAACCGTAAATGAATTCTTTAGGTGAAAAATAAGTGAAATTAGGTATTTTTTTTATTCTAGAATAATTTCCTTTTACACCCCTTTTAATACACATTAAGTTTTCGTTATAACAAAAATCTTTTATCATATTTGCAAGATTTTTTGAGAATATTGAAACTTCCTTATTATTAACATTATAATTTAAACCTATTTTTTTTGAGAAATTTATTACTTTTTCTTGAATAATTTTATTTTTATTTGAAATATTTATAGTTTTTTCAGTCATTATATTACCCTCTGCTAAAAATATTCCTATAAAAAATCCGAAATCCTTGTTTAATTCTATTCTTTTTGGAAGTATTTTTGAGTTGTTGCTTTCTTTTTTATTAAATTTGTATGTGTCAATATAATCTAATTCTTTTTTATGATAATTAATAGGTAAGGGGAGATAATTTTTATTATTTAATTCTTCACCTTTTATCGGGATTATTTCTCCTTTTTTTGAAAGCGTTATAAATGAATGATCTTTTGTTGCAATTAGAGATTTCCCATGTTCTGTTGTAACATTTATTAATTCTTTTTCTGGATAATGTTTTATTATTTCATTTACTTCATCCCATCTTGGTTCATGAGATTTTTGGTCTATTGTCACTACTTTAAGTTTTATTGGATTTTTTCCAAATTTATTATAAATATTCTCTATAATGTCGTATCCTTTTTCTTCATTTGAAATATACATTATTTTTTCATTTTTTCCAATTGATTTAGCCACACCAGGATCACCTATTAAAAATAAATGAATATCTCCTCTGCTGGTAGTTCCATCAGGAGAAACTTTTCTTATTCCTCCAAACATCTGCAATACCAATGCTTCTTTTATTTCTTCATACCCCCAAATGCTTGGCGCTATGCTTTCTCTTAACTTTTTAAAAAGTTCTGGATCCTGGGACAGTTCTAGAATCTGTCTTTCGTCTTCTTCTGAAATTTCCAAGTCTTCATATGTTGATTCTAATGGAATAAGATTATTTGCTTCAACTGCAAGGTCAAATCTTGTTGAGATTGAACCTGAAGGCAATGGAACAGGGACTTCTTTTAAAATTCCAAGGACTCTGACTTTGCTTCCAGGAGTTGTTTTTTCTTCCATAGTAGGCTCGACTAAATCTTCATTTAAGAAAACACTTATTCTTCTTGGCTGTTCTCCTCCTGTCAAAGTGTCAGGAGACTCCTCAATTACCAGCCTTTGTGCATCAACCATTGTTTTGCTTATTAAATTAAATTGGCCTTTTCTTCCACAGGAACATCGCGTAGGCTCCCTGAATTTTTTTTCTATCTGAAGAACAGAAATTACTGTTCCGCAGGAAGGACATTCAAATTTTGCATTGACAACCTGAGGCCTTACATCAGAGGCTTGCCTTACCAGCCCTTCAAAAAAAATGAATTGATTCAAATGCTGGGCACGAATTGTACGTATTTTTACTTTTTGAGTTTCAGGAAGATTATTAAAGCGGATTCTTGTATTTTTTAATCCAATTCCTGTTTCTTCCAAAGCAGTTTCCAAAATAGTCATTATTTCTTCAGGACTACTTATCAGTGCTTCTGCCAGAACCGGAGAATGAGAAGACAAATCATCAAAGTTTACAAAAACAACTCTTCTTCCTTTTCTTCTGCTTTCTCCTACTTCTTTTTTGTAAACTTCAAAAAAAGATTTTGCCTCTATTATTAATTCTTCGTTATTCTTTTTTTTATCAACCATCTTTTGTTTTCACCTTTTTTATCCTCTTACATAGGAAATGAGATATTATTTATAAGTATTTATCTATAAGGTTGGTATAAATTATAAAGCGTATTTAAATGTGGTTATTACTTTAGAGAGTATAGAGATTATTATTTTTGATTTCAATTAGCATTATAAAGGTTAATTTATTAATTAAAGCATGAGTGATGATGGATTAGTTAGATGTGCAGTTAGAATAATTAGTTGTGCAACAAGAGACAATGATGAATGGGGAAGCAGGGCTTTTTAGATATGGAAAGAGAGGCATGATTTGGATCTTTCTCAAGCTGTTAAGAATTTATTCTATTTATGGATTCTTAAGTACACTACGTCATAATACATCCCTCCTTTTCAAAATAGTTTGAAATTCTATCCATAGCCTCTCTCACTGTTTGAAAATTACTATTCTGTAAAAC
>JAGVWU010000068.1 GCA_018304145.1 Candidatus Pacearchaeota archaeon
GGAAAAATATCACAAAAACCAGCTTTCAAGCTGGCTATAATTGCAAATGTCAAAAGAGTTTAGGGAATAGAATTAGCGAGAGCTATCTCGCTAGGTGGCAAATTCAAGTAAATATGTAGTAGTATTGTATACAACAATAAATCAAATTAGAAATAAAAATTTAGTGAAAAACATATCTGCTTGGTGTAAACTCGTTTATCCACCGCAACCAGCTAATTCAACATAACCGCATTTGCAGTATTCAGCGCAATGCCCTTTTCTCACCATCCTGCTTCCGCAGGATGGACAGAACTTTCCTAGCTCTTCAAAACTCGTTTTGAACTTGCTATCATCTTCAACAATACTTTCAGGATTGCTATTTGTATTTTCCAATTCAGTTTTCTTCTCTAATTTCTCTTCCTTGATTTTATTTTTAATACTAACCTCCTTGGGTATTTCTTCATTTACTCGATTAATTAATTTATTTTCTTTCTCTATTAAAAACTGCTTTTCCAGAAAATTTCCAATATAATCCACTATTGATGAAGAAGTTTTTATGTCTTTTCTTCCCTCTAAAACAATTCCCAAAGGTTCAAATCTCTGGTTCTTAAATTTGCTTGTTATGGTTTTTAATGGAACCCCATATTGCAATGCCATTGAAGTCATGTTAGCCAAGCTTCCCATCAAACCTCCGACAGTGCTTCCCTCTTTTGACATTGTTATAAATAATTCTCCTAAATTTCCATCTTCATACAATCCTGCTGTTAAATATCCTTCATGTCCCGCAATATTAAATTTATGAGTTACTGAATTTCTTGTTATTGGTAATTTTCTTCTTATAGGAGTTCTCAAGGTTTCTTCCTTGTTTTTTGTAAAACTCAATGGCTGCAATCTTTTGCTTCCATCTCTATAAATTGCAACTGCTTTTAATCCTAATTTCCATGCTTCAATATAAATATTTTCAATATCTTCAATTGTTGCTTCATTGGGCATATTAACTGTTTTTGAAATAGCTCCTGATAAAAATGGCTGTACAGCAGCCATCATTTTAATATGCCCCAGTGTATTGATTGTTCTTTTTCCATGGGCTGGCTTGTTTGAGCAGTCAAAAATAGCCAAATGCTCATCTTTTATTTCACTCTCTTCAATTGTTTCATTTTTTTCAATATATTCTAAAATTCTTTTTATCTGCTCTTCATTATAGCCTAATTTTTTAAGTGCAAATTTTACAGTTCCATTGACTATTTTTAAAACTCCTCCTTCTGCAAGAAGTTTTGTCTGTACTAACCCAATTTCAGGCTCTATTCCTTTTGTATCACAGTCCATTAGAAACCCTATTGTATTATGGCTGATAAATCCATTAGCAACATAACTTACATTTTCAGGAACAGATAAATCATAAGTAGACTGAATTCCTCCATCAGAAATATCTGTTATCTTGTCGTAAAAAAATTGCATTAACCACAACAATTGCGGATGATTGGTATCCTGATAAATTTTCATTGCCATTTCTCTTGAAATTGCTTTATTTCTTCTTAAGGACATCAAAACAATATCTCTATAAGAAATTCCAACCGGAACAATTTCATCAGCAGTTTCATAATTTAAATAAATATGATCATTTTTTCCACTTTGAAAACCTTGAGAAATTAAAATAGCATTTTCTTTTCTCTTACCAATAAATCCTATATTATCTAAAAATCTTTTATTATATGAACAATTTTTTAATCTCAAAACATATAAGTCAGAATTGCTCCATCCTGTTTTGTCAATTTTTGTTATTGTGGCATATCCTAAACTTAAAAGAAGAGTTTTAATTTCTTCAGAAAATTCTTTATTAACCGTTGATATAGAAGGAACTCCATTGTTTACGGTTCCATCAGCTTCATATAATCCTTTTAAAAATTTTGAATATATTTTTCTATTATTAGTATGCAATATTGCATCGGGAATATAAGGGGAATATCCTTTGCCTTTATGTTCTTCAGAAGGTTTTAGTTTTGAAAATCCACATGCAACCCACCACATAACCAAAGGAACAGAATTAACTGCAACTTCTTTATATCCTTTTTTTTGGGAAACAAAAATATCTAAATTAAATAAATTTTTCATCATTATTTTTAAATTTTCAATTACATCATCATCTTTATTATCAACACAAAATCTTAATCCTTTGCTATGTAAACTTCCATCCCCCATAAAATAACCTATAATTTCAGCTAAATCTTCATTCATTTTTTCAGGAACTTTCATTTCAAAATCATTATTCCAATAAAGTTCCGGTTTAGGAGGAAGTAAAACCTCTTTTTCATCTCCAAAAATTGTATTCATTGCTAAAGGAATTATATCTTCGGGCTCTAATTCAGAAAATTTTTTCCATTTTAATTCTCCTGTTTCAGAATCAAGAATTTTTATTTTATGTTTCTCTGTTCCCTGGATTTCATAACCACAAGAAGTTCTGATTCTTTTTGTTTCTGCTTCGCCATTGATATAGAATTTTGTTGCATCTTTAGGACCCTCGTCAGTCATTACTTTAAGAGAAACATCTTGCCATTGATTTCCTTTTTTATTTCCAATATTCCCTAATCTTATTAACCCATTATTAGTGGAAATTAATGAATTGGAAATTAAACATCCAGTCGGAGCCAATACAGTTGCCTGCGCATTTCTAAATCCATATCTTTCTCCCCTTATAAGAACATTATTCCAGATTCTTTTAGCAGCATCGTAAACTTCTTTATACTCTTTAGGGATTTTATCTTTATCAATATTTTCAAGAGCTTTAATATGCATTTTTATAACCCTTAACATCGGCACTCTATTTTTTTCAAACTCTTCAAAACTTCCTAATTTTTCAGCCATTTCCGTTGAAGTTTCATAAACTTTTGCTGTCATCAATGCAGTTATAACTTCTGCTATTGCCCTCGCTTCATCAGAATCATAGGCTAATCCTAAAGACATTATCAAAGAACCTAAATTAGCATAACCCATTCCAAGAGGCCGGAATTTATGAGAGTTCTCTGCAATTTTTTTTGTAGGAAAACTGGAATTGTCAATTTCCAAGTCCTGTGCAATTGCAGTGAATCTTATTGCATTTTCAAAATCTTTTATATTAAAGCTCCCATCCATATTTACAAAAGCTCTCAAATTTAAAGAAGCCAGGTTGCAAGAACTATTGTCTACAAAGTTATATTCTGAACATGGGTTGCTTGAATTGATTCTTCCGGAATTAGAGCAGGTATGCCATTTATTCATTGTATCATCAAATTGGATTCCAGGATCACCGCAATTATAGGTTCCTTCTGCAATTGATCTAAAAAGCTCTCTTGCCTTGTATCTTGGCATTTCATTTATCATGTCTTTATTATGAACTGGAATTGTCTGCCATTCCAAATCCTTTTCAACAGCTCGCATAAATTCATCATTGGCTCTTACAGAAATATTTACATTTTGAAATGAAACAGTTTCAATTGCTTCTCTTCCATCTATTCCATTGTCCATCAACAACTCAATTTTTTTCTGTTCTTTTACTTTTGATTCAATAAACTCCTTAATATCCGGATGAGTCATTTTCAAAGAATTCATTTTAGCAGCTCTTCGAGTTTTTCCTCCTGATTTTACAATTCCTGCAACTTTATCATAAAAAACAAGATATTGCAAAGGTCCTGATGGTTTTCCGCCTCCTGATAATTTTTCTCTTGAACTTCTCAAAGTTGAAAGATCTGTTCCTGTTCCAGAACCATGCTTGAACAGCATAGCTTCTCTTTTAGCCAAGTCCATTATATCTTCCATATTATCCTGGACGTCTTGTATAAAACAAGCAGATGTTTGCGGATAAAGATGGCTTTCTCCAATAGGAATTTCAATTGGTTCATCATTTCTTAATATAAAACCATCTTTTTTTTCAAAACTTCTTGTTGATTCATAAATATCAGTTCCAACATTGAACCAAACCGGAGAATTAAAAGCCATTCTTTGAGTTAATGTCAAATAGCTAAGCTCATCTTTAAAAATTTCAGCCTCTTTTTCGTCAAGATACCTCTGCTTTAAACTCCATTTTGCAAAAGTCTGGCTTACTCTATTGACAATCTGCTTGAAAGAATTTTCCCTTTCCATTTTTTTAATATCTCCATAAAAATATCTTGAAGCAATTATTTTTCTTGACAAATTGCTGAAATAGGCAGGAAATTCAACATTTTTCTGAATAAACAAAGGTTTTCCCATTTCATCAGTTATTTGAATATCTGATTTTTCCCATTGAACAGGAATATAGTTCTCATCTTTTGTAAAATATTTTTCAATTTTCAATCTTCCATTTTCTATTTTTGTATAATTTTTAAAAGCACTGGAAACTTCTGAATATCCGGTTTCAATTAAAGAATCAATGACTATTTGTTTTATTTCAGAGAAATGAGGGACATTTCCGTTAAACCTTTCACCGATTTTTAATTTAATTCTGGAATAAATTTTTTCAATTATCTCATTTTGATTGTCTAATTTTGTTTCACTTACAGCATTATTTATAGCTTTTTTTATTTTTTCAAGATTAAAATCATCAACTCTTCCGTCCCTTTTTTTAATATATAATGGCATTAGCATTTTAGACTCCTAGACCTGCTTGTCTTAAACTTGCTTCAAAGCAAGTTTAAAATCTTTAATATTACTAAAATTCATATACACAGATGCAAATCTTATGTAAGCAATATCATCTAATTTTTTTAATTTATTCATAACCATTTTTCCTATAACCTCACTTTTGACTTCTTTTCCTTTTTTATATAATTTTTCTTCAAGTTCATCCAATATTTTTTCAATGTCTTTTAAGGGAATAGGCCTTTTTTCACATGCTTTTATTATGCCAAGCTTTATTTTTTCTCTTAAAAAAGGTTCCCGCCTTCCATCTTTTTTTACAACAATGATTGCCTTTTTCTCAGCCCTTTCATAAGTTGTAAATCTTTTTCTGCATTTGAGGCATTCTCTTCTCCTTCTTGTACCACCAGGAGATTCTCTTTTGTCTGTAACATGGGTCTCTCCTGAACAAAATATGCATTTCATAAGGGTTTTTGGGTAAAGCCTTTTCTTAAAAGGGTTTACTACAATGGATTGTATACCTCTTTTTAAAAAACACAATAAATTGTGTTAAACTTTATTCATAAAATATACAGCTATATAAATATTTTTATACAACATGCTGTATTTTGCAGAACAATTAAAGGAAATTTTTGTTTAAGGTACAATAGAGAGAAAAATTTAATTTTAAATTTATTTAAAAATTAATTAGAATAACCTTCAAAAGAAATAGGAACTCCTTCAGGAGTGTTATGAAGAATTGTTACTAAGCCCTTTTGACTTTTTGGAGCTTCAGTTACTTCTCCAACTCTTTGAGCTTTATTTTGTCCTCTTTGATTTATCAATTTTACTATTCTTTCAGCAATTTTTAAATTCGGAACAATATATGCAAATCCCATTCCAATATTTTGTTTTGTATGTGCAGTTTCAGTATCCCATCCTGACTCTTGCATTAAAAATCTATGTATTGGCAAAGGCTCCAAAGGGTCAATAATATTAAAAATAATTCCTTCTCCAGCTCTGTTAAAATTATGAATTCCATTTCCAGTAATATTAACTCCATAAATATCTCTATTATCAAATTCTGTTCCAATTAAAGAAGCTTCAACTAAATAAGATGCAGTTGGAACCATCATTGCTTCCATAATTGTTTTTCCTCTAAGTATCTCTGGTTTATCTTGCAAATGCCATTTTCCTTTATATTGATCTCTCCATTCATCTCTGTATTCTATTTCTGGGCCAGGAGCAAAAATTACATGTCTTGCACCAGTATAACCATTACTATGAAGCCCTGTTGACGAAACTCCAACAATTTGAAATCCTGGTCTTGGATTAAATTTAGGAACTTTATCTTTTGGAATATAACCTGTCATTGAAAAACCAACATCAAATCCTTTTCCTTTTACTCCTAAAGCAATCATCTCATCCAAACTCGCAGTTTCCAATTTCCCTAAATTTAAATCAAAAGGTGCATTTGGAATTCTAATTCTTTCAAGTCCTCTTCGTATTCCATCTGCAATTTCTCCCATATGATTTTCTTCAACTCCTGTCTGGCATGCTAAATAAATATTAACTTCAGAAGGATAAGCATGAATAACAGTAGCCATATCATTTGCGTTCATCTCAATTCCATCCATCATTTGTGAAGAATAATCTCCTGACCAAGGTGCAAAAAACAATTTTGTCCCTACTCCATCAACAACATGAACAGAATACCATCTTGGATGAACTGCATCATTTCTTCTTAATTCTGCAAAAAATCCTTTTCTTCCAGCAACTCTATTAAATAACCATGGACTTCTAGCAAAAGCTTTTTTTCCAGAAGCTATTGCAATTACTTCACTTCCTTCATAATCTGCGGTATCTCTTTCTGCCATCTTATCTAAGCAATTATTCCATAAGGAACCAAAGCTTCAAGAATTTCTGCACGAGCATTATTTATTTCAGGAACAGGAACACCTGTTATTTTTTCAGCAATTCCTCTATAGGTCTGGGATACATCCATAAATACAGAAACAGGAACTCTATATGTTCTTGCAAGTTCTCTTCTTTCTTCCATTCTTTTTTTATTGAGTAAAACATTTCTATCTGTACTTGCAAGTAAAAATTGTCTATAAGGCTCTTTTGAGCTTTCTACTATCCTTCCTTTTTCATAAGATTCTTTATGATATATTCTTGAAGAATCAGGAGTTCCAACTTCATCAATATAAATCATTTTTATACTCCCATTGTCATTTCTAACATAACCAAACTCAAATTTAGTGTCAACAAAAATTTGTCCAATAGCTTCTAAATGTCTTGATATTAAATCAAAACCTGTTCTTAATAATTGTTCATATACATTAACATGGCTTGGCACCCAAAATCCAAATTTAAAATAATTTTGTAAAATCTGCTTACGAGTTATATTCGTATCATCTTCTTCAGGAACACCAGGGATTCCCCTTAAGATTCCTTTTGTTGTTGGAGTTATTAAAAATTCAGGAAGTCGTTGGTCTTTTTTTAATCCCTCTGGAAGGATATTTTCACAAAATTCCCTTATTCCTTTTTCACTATAATCTCTCCACATACTTCCAGTAATATATTGTCTTGCAACACCTTCAACTAGAATAGGATCAGCTTTTTGAACAATCCAAACCAATGGATGAGGAACATCAATTATGTGATTTCCTGCTAACCCTTCGGAATCAAATTTATTAAACCAATATTGGGTAATAGCATTTAGTGAAGCACCTTTTCCAGGAACTCCCATTAATCCTTCTTCACCTTGCCAAATAACATCAAATGCAGAAATCCTGTCCGATATAACCATTACTCCAAGTTTTGTATCATCTTTAACAGGATAACCTCTTTTTCTAATAATTCTTGAACTATCAACTGGACTTAACCAATAAACACTTCTAACTTTTCCATTATGGACATTTCCTTGATGCCTTATTGGTAAGTTGTGTGTTTCAAACAATGCAAGATTTTCTAAATTAACCATTATTTTTTTATACATTTTTTAATTCAGAAATCTATATAAACTTTGCTGGATAATTTTCATCAATTTAAAGTAATGAATTAATATCTCTTATAATCCAATTCTTAGGTATAAACAAAAAACCTAAATACCCCATTAAGATTTAATGAATATGGACATACAAAAAAAATCTCTGGAGATTCATGAAAAATTAAAGGGAAAACTGGAAATAAAATCAAAAATCCCTTTAAAATCAATTGAAGACCTTTCTTTAGCTTATACTCCAGGAGTTGCAGAAGTATGTAGAGAAATAACAAAAGATAAATCTCTTATATATAAATATACCTTTAAAGAAAATACTGTTGCAGTAATTTCTGATGGCTCAGCAGTTTTAGGATTGGGAAATATAGGCCCTGAAGCAGCATTGCCTGTAATGGAAGGAAAATGTGTTTTATTCAAAGAATTTGCAGGGATAAATGCGTTTCCTATATGCCTTTCTAAACAGGATATAAAAACTACCATTGAGACAATAAAAAATATCTCTGTTGTTTTTGGAGGAATTAATCTTGAAGATTTTAAAGCTCCGGAATGTTTTGAAATAGAAGAGGGGTTGCAGAATTTAGGCATACCTGTAATGCATGATGACCAGCATGGAACTGCAGTAGTTGTTTTAGCAGCATTGATAAATTCCCTAAAAATAAGGGGATTAGCAAAAGAAAAAGCAAAAATAGTGATTAATGGAGCAGGTGCAGCAGGAACTGCTATTACAAAAATTCTCTTCAAATATGGTTTTAAAAATATAGCTGTTTTAGATAGCAAAGGCATAATTTACAGGGGAAGGTCTGATTTAATCAAAGAAAAAGAATTAATTGCAGAATTGACTAATCTGGATTGCATAATTGATACTAATTTTAAATCATGCTTAAAGGGAGATTTAAAAAATGCATTAAAAAATGCTGATATTTTTATAGGAGTTTCAAAGGGAAATTTATTAACAAAAGAAATGATTGGTTCTATGAATAAAAATCCAATTATTTTCGCACTTGCAAATCCAAATCCTGAAATAATGCCTGATTTAGCAAAAGAGGCAGGAGCTTTTATTGTAGGAACAGGAAGGTCTGATTTTCCAAACCAAATTAATAATGTTTTGGCTTTTCCAGGAATTTTTAGAGGGGCTTTGGACATAAAAGCAAAAAGAATAACTGACAAAATGAAAATAGCTGCTGCAGAAGCTTTGGCTTCTGTTATTAAACCTTCTGTTGACAAAATTCTTCCAAGCCCATTTGACAAAGAAATAGTGCCAAGAATTGCAGATGCTGTTAAAGAAGCATATCAAGAATGATTTCAAATTGATATAATAAAAATAAGTTATGGCTTTAGGTTTATTGTTATTTTAATTATTTTCAACAACTTTAATCACCAACCTGCTTAATTTTACTTGTCCTGCACAACATTATTAAAACCCTAAATACAAAAACCTTATAAACTAAATAATATTCAACATTCTATAAAAGTGGTGAAAAATGGCAACGGAAGACTTATTTGTAACAAATACAATCCTTCAGCCTGTAGCAGATGCTCTTGGAGTTTCAATTGAAGTAGTAATGGCAATAATGATTATTGTTTCAGTCTGGTCTCTGATTTGGAAGGGATTTGCATTATGGAAAGCATCCAAAAAAAATCATAAATTTTGGTTTATAGCTATATTAATATTGAATACAGTTGGAATCCTAGAAATATTATACATATATGTATTCTCAAAAATGAATTTTAAGAATAAAAATAATCTTTCTGTAAAAAAGAAATAATTAAATTTCAAGTATTCTTTTTTCAGTTATATTCCCGGCTTTATTTTTCACAATTAATTAAATTCTTGTGTTTCCTGAACTAATCATCATTTTTTTAGAAAATCTATCACACGATAAGCATATTTTTCTTTCCTGATTATTGATTTTATAATAAATTAAACTTTTATTGTTTAATTACACTACGTCTTAAATAATAACTATTAACTTCTTAAGTGCTATATTCTATTTTATCAACGAAAGCTTTATAAATATGTAGCCCTTAATATATT
>JAGVWU010000069.1 GCA_018304145.1 Candidatus Pacearchaeota archaeon
AAATAATATTGGGCCTCATCCTGGTAGTCGTTGCAGTTTATGCATGGATATCGCAACCAGGAGGAATCTGGGGATTGGGAGACGCAGCCTTGACCTTTTTTAAAGGGGGAATTGTCTGGTTCGTAATTCTAATCGGATTATTGTTCCTTGTATTGGGAATTAGCGACCTCAAAGGATAAAACCTGATATAAAAAATAATAAAGAAGAATTTAACTTTATTTGTAATTGAAGATTTTAAATAACCAGCATTTACAAATGAATTGCATCAAAATTCTCAATCTATATTTCTTATAACAATAAATAATAAAAAGCAATATTATATACATGAGTTTATGTTTTTATCCTGTTTTAATCGCTCTTGCAATCTATTAAATAACATATTAAAATGGTGAATCAATTTTTCCAGACTGAATTATGTGCAAAATGCAGAGGCAGGGGATTTTGCAAAAGGCCATGCAGAATTTATTCAAGAATAAGGGATTTTATCCCAAAAACCAAAACTCATTTTTCAGGTTCTTCTCCTCCTGAAATTTTTGTTGGAAAGTTTAGTTATCCAAATATAAATGCAGGAATTTTAGCTCCGGATAATCAATTTTCTAAATCAGAAGATAATGGGCCTGCTTTATCTTCACCAGAAACCTGGCATGAAAAAAAATTTTCAATTGAGCAGATACTTTCAAAAAGAGGTTCAATGGTCTATGGAAGATTTAAAACAGAAGTCAAGCAAGTTAGAACTGCTCCAAGATTATTATCTTTAATGCAGGAAATATCTTTGGCCTATAAATCAGTTTCTACTGAATTTTTTCTTAAAAAACCTCCAAAACAAACCTTGGAAATAAATAAAAATCTTCCAATAATAGGAAATCCTGCCCCTCTGGAATTTGCAAGGCTGGAAGAAAACCCCCAAGTAAAGCCAAAAGTAGATTATCTTGTTTCAGATACAGATTCCAAGGCAGCAAATTCTATAATAGAGCTTCATAAATCCAATATAGAAATAACGAATATAAACAAAATTTTAAGCGCGGGATTATTAGGATTAAAAACCCAGAGAAAATTAGTTCCGACAAGATGGGCAATAACTGCTGTAGATGATACAATTTCTAAAAATCTTCTTAAAAAAATAAGATATTATCCTGAAATAAGTGAAATTTTATTATTTAATTCAGAATATGTGGGAAATCATTATGAAATATTGTTATTGCCTGATAAATATTCATTTGAAGTTCTAGAGGCAGAAATGAGGGGAGGTTTATGGAATCAAACGAGCCATGTTTCAATTATGCAGGATTATGAATTTTTTCAGGGAAGGGCTGGCTATGCAGAGGATGTAACCGGAGCTTATTATGCAAACAGATTGGCATTGACAGAATATCTGGAAAAAATAAAAAAACAGGCAACTGCAATTTTTTTCAGGGAAGTTCGTCCTGAATATTACGCTCCTTTAGGGGTTGGAATTTTAAGAGAAGTGGCAAGAGAGGCATTTAAGCATGAGCCAGAAAGATTTACAGAAATAAGCCAAGCCTTTAAATCAGTTCAATCAAGATTGAAATTGCCAATTTCAATTTTTAAGGACAAATCAGCACTGTTAAAGGAATTTGGAAAGCAAAAACGATTAACTCAATGGTTTTGGTATCAAAAGTAAAATAGAGTTAAAAAAAATAATATTTTTAACAAAAATTATAAATTCTTACTTTACAAAGCTATAAAAACTTTAACCCTAATTAAAAAAGGAAAAACAAAGATTATGCGAAGCTTTCTTTGTTTTTATAAAAACATTTTTATCACATCAGTGCAATTAGCAAACCTTCAATTATTCCTGCAGCAACCAAAAGAGGAATTATTATTAAAAGAAAAACCTTAAGTGAAATTTTAACTAATTCCAAAAACCCTTTTTTTCTTAATTTTTTGCTGAACAAAAACATTCCAAGTTCTAGTCCAAGACCAATGCTAATAATAACAGCAGGAATTTCAAAAATACCATGGGGTAACAGCCTCCATAAAATAAAAATTCCTTCATTAAAAATGCTTTTATTCATAACAAATCCTAAAACATAGCCATTGACAATGGTTATCAGAAAAGGAATAAATCCGAATACAGCCCCAAAAATTAAGCCAAAAAATGCGCTTTTCATGTTATTGAAAATAATAAAACTGATTAATTCTAAAGTTCCAAGGTCTTGGGTTTCCTTGACAAGCTCTTCAACAACTTTTAAAACTTGTTTTTCAAATAAGCTTGGAAACGCCAGCCCAAATGAAACAGAAACTAAAAATAAAAGAAAAGCAAATAAAATATAATTCTTGGATTCTTTTAGATATTCTAGACTGATTTTAAAATTAGAATAAATCCAATTTCCGGATTTTTTATTCAATTTAGAATTTTTATTTATTTTTGCCTCTTTTTCAATTTTTTTCATTCTTATTGAATTATATAAACAGTTTTTAGTTTTTAAATTAATCGAAAATCAAGAATCTCTTAAATAAAGTTGTAGCTTCTGTGATTTGTTTGATTATTGTTTTCATTTAACAATATTCTCCATTTTCTCTTGCAATTTGATTAACAACTTTTAACAATCATCAGAAGATTATTATAATAAAATTTAAATTATAGGATAAGAAATTAATTTTCATGCATACTGTTAATTTCTCCTCTTATCTATCAAGGAAAAAATTTTCCTAAAATTTATTTCCGTTGATATAACTAATCACTTCGAAAAATATTTTTTAATCATTTCAGTTTTCCTTTTATATTTTTTCTTTAGATAATAAGCGTAAGCAAGTCCAATAAGTAATCCTCCCAGATGTGCAGTGTTTCCGATAGGGAGATTAATGAACAATCCGATTATAACCAACGGAACAATAGCTATGATTGGCAGCAGCCAAAAAGGCATTTCCAAAGGTACTGCAATTTTTCTTAATACTGGGCTAAATGAAAGCATGGAAAAAACAGCAATAAAAAAATAGATAGTTATTAAAATATCCAAGCCAGAAATCAAGCTCGATTCAGGAAATAATTGTGCCAAAATTGATTGAATTACTATTGCAATCAAAGGCCCGGCTATGAGATAAACTCTGTTAAAAGGCGTCAATAATGCCAGTAAACCCAATAAAGAAAAAATAGCTCCTGAAGCTCCAACTGCAAAAATATTTGGATTCACAAATATTTTTTCACCTATATATCCGGTTCCAAATAAATAAGACAATATTACATAAAACAAGCCTGCCAAAATGCCTGCTATTATATAAAACCAAAAAAATCTTTTCCTGCCGATTATTTTCTCAACAAAATTTCCAATGAAAAATAAAGAAATCATATTAAACAGCAAATGAGCAAGGCTGCCGTGCATGAACATGCTTGTTAGCAAAGTCCAGTAATTCCCTGAAAAAAATGCATTTGCCTGCAATGCAAAATACATGAAAACTTTTTCTTCTTTAAAAATGCCGATAAACAAATAAGAGACTATAAAAATAATAATATTAACAAGGATTAACCAGTTAGTTATGCTAAACTTTCTAAAAAAATTCTTGAAATTTTTATTATTAGATTCATTTTTATAAATTCGTATTTCTTGACTCATGTTTTAAAGAATATTTAAAAAATTTCAAATCTTTTCCTTATGTTTTTTAACGTTTTTTGATTTTTTAAGTTTTCTAAATACTGCTTTTTTAGGTTTTTTCAATTCTTTTGATTTTTTAAGTTTTTTAGCTATCTTAATTTTTTCTAGCCTTTTCTTTTTCCTCAAATTTACCCTTTCTGTTTCAGCTTTTTTAATCTTTATATTTTTCTTCTTTTCCAATTTTTCTCCTTCAATATTTCTCTCTAAATTAACTAATCGTATATCTTTTTTTAATTTAATTATGCTTCTTTCAAGATTTTCTATAACTTCTTGATTATTAGATAAATTATAAACCTGTTCACATTCAGAGCATATAAAATTATTCAGCAGAGCAACCTCTTCAGAAACTTCTATTGAACAAGTCTTGCAATAATAATATCTTTTTTCCTTTCTCTCTTTTAATTGATTTTCAAGTTTTACTAATTCTTCTTTTAAATTTTGTTCAAGAAGGTTTAATGACTGAAATATATTCAAAGTCCAAAAATAAATATACCATCCTTTCCTTTTGTCTTTTTTTCTGATGAATGAAACAAGCCCAAAATCTGACAGTTTGTATAAAATATTTCTGGTCTGATTTATTGTCAACCCCAGCTTTTTTGCAATCAAAAACTCATTGACATGTTTCTTCCCAATCAATAAATCAATGATAGGTGTTGCTTGTTTATTTATTAAATTCTCGACGATAGATTTTAAAAATTTTATTTGCATTTTTATAGTAAGTTTTAATCGAAATTATAGTGTCAAAAAACTTCTAAGAGTTTTTTGAGCATAATCCGAATTCCATATGCTATTTTTATCGCACATTATAAACATGTGGAATTCGTACATTTTAATATCTTTCTATAAAAATGTTACCACTATAAAATTTATGTAAAACTATATATATAAAATTTGGAGAAATATGATATATGGGTTGGTTTAATAAAAAGAAAAAAGAGGATGAATTAGACGCATCTATGCTGCCTGAATTACCTGATATTTCTGAATTTAATCTGCAATCTCAATTGCCAGAAGTGCCTCCGGGATTATCAAATGAACTTCTTTCGCTTCCGCCTATTCAACCTCCATCTTTGCCGCCTATCCAGCTGCCTTTTTCACAAACAATAAATCCTCTTTCAAGCAAGCCAGTTCCAGGGGGAAAAATAATCCGTTCAAAACAACTACCTTATCAAAAGTTTAGCCCTACCAACTATCCAATAAAAGAAGAATTTATAGATGGGCTTGGAATAAGAGAAATAGGTGGAATAAAGCCCATGACAATGGAGATGGAAGAACCGCAATTTGAATCAAGCATTCATAAAAAAATTGAGCCCCTTTACATAAGGCTGGATAAGTTTGAAACAATTGTAAATTCTATCAAAGAAATGCAAAATAAAATAAGAGAAATAGAAGAACTTCTTTCCAGAACTAAAGAAATAAAAATAAAAGAAGAAAAAGAGCTGGAAGAATGGGAAAAGGAAATTCAAGGAATAAAATCAAGGATGGATTTTATTGATAAAAATGTCTTTAATAAATTAAGATAAATTATATAGAGCCTGATTAAAATTAATGGTGTGCAATTAAGAAGGGAAGAAAAAATAAATCAATGATTAAAACAGCTGAAAATTAACAATCAACTGCTCTCCTTCTTTATAACACTAATAAATAATTAAAAATGGAATCTCGATATATAAAAATTGATTATGGAGAAGCAGTCTCTGCTAAAAAAGAAATTCTATCCTCTGAAATTAATCTGCTTAATATTGCAAAGCATATTGAAAATTACAAGCAATTGAGAAAAAAAGAGCTTCTGAATAAATTAAAGCTTAAATCATTAATAACTGTATTAAAAAATAAATTAAACAGTATTAATTCATCTTTTCCAGAAGAAGGTAAAGTAAAAATTAAAGTAAAACGAACAATTGAAAGAAAAGAAACTCCAAAATTAAGGCACATGGAGGATGAACTGGAAGACATAAAAAACAAGTTAGCCAGATTGAGCTGATTGGCTTCTGAACTCTCTTAACAATTTAGTTCCTGAAAAAATTATTGGAGTATATACTTGAATTTCTGTTGCTCCAAAAGATATTCTTTCTTGAAGTCTCTCTGGGGATTTTATTCCTCCGCATACAATAATTTTTAGTTTGCTTCCACTTTTCTGAATTTTTCCATAAAATAATCTTTGAGTTTTTAAAGAACTCTCATAAACAGCATCTCCACTTGCACCCCCTTTTCCAGGAGAATAAGGTATGTATCTTGAATCATGCCTTGTTGTTGAATTAGTTAAAGTCAGTCCATCAATTAAATCATCAGCATCTTCTAATAAATAATCAATGTCAGTTTCATTTAAATCAGGGGATTCTTTTTCCCATAACTCCTGTTCAGAAAGCATATTTTCCCTAACAGTTTTTCTCATTGCTCTGACTTGTTTTTGATACTCTCTTCGTGCATCTAAACCTCCTTGAGAATCTTTTGTGTTTGGACAAGAGACATTTAATTCAAACCTATTAACATAAGGAACCTCTCTTAGAGCAAAAACTGTTTTCTCCAAATCTCTTAACAAATCATCTCCTTTTTTTCCAGGAGTTGACATTAAATTTATTGTCAGAGGAACCCTATGATTTCCATAATTATAAAGAATTTCAGCAATTTCTCTTGCTCCAATTCCAGGAAGACCCATCCAGTTAACAAGAGATTCAGTTTTATGGTATCTTCTTATTCTTGGTCTTGAATTTCCTTTCCATTCATCATAAGTTACTGTTCCAATAACAACCCTGTCAAATCCTAAGTATTTCAAAACACTTGGAGAAATTTCTCCATTTTTATTAAATCCTGCTGCATTAGAAATTTTAAAACCGGGATTTAATCTATTTGCAGAGTTATCTAAGACTAAACCTTCTAATTTAAAGGCATGTAATGTTCTGCAAAATCCAATAAATAGTTCATGCGCTTTTTCAGGATCTGTTTTTGTTAAAGAAAAAACTATTGGTTTGATTATGTCATAAAAAGCATCAAATGATTTTCTAAAAATATCCATTTTAATCTTTTAAAAATTTAGTTGGGTCAAATGCATAAAAATCCTTGTCATCCCCTTCAATAAATCCTCCTCTTAAATCAAACCTTGGGATATTTGTTCCAAAAATTTCATTAACTCTGTCATGGGTTGTTCTTTCAATTTGTTCTTTTGTAATGCCTTTTTCCATTAATTTACCTATTAAAAATTGCCACCAGGGAAGACAGGGAATTCCAGAAAAATATTGTGGCTTTTTATCTTTGTTCAACCCGCCTGTTTTTTCTTCATAAGAATGGGGAGCATGATCTGATTCAAGAATATCAATTAAATTTCTTTTAAAACAATCAAGCAACTTCTCTCTTGTTTCAGGACTTCTTAACGGAGGATTTACTTTAAGGCAGATTCCACCATGCTTATTCATCATTTCATTGTTTAATAAAAGATGCCAGGGAGTAACTGCGCAAGAGACACTGATTAATTTTCTATAATAGTCCACAATGTCTACTGATACAGGAGTCGTTACATGAACAATATGCAATCTTCCCTCAAAACCGGTTTCATGAGCAATTTTTGCTATATCTTCTATAGATGAAATTTCACAATCTTCAGGCCTTGCATAGCTATGAGTTATAGGATTTTTTGAGTCCCATAATTCTGAATGCATTAAAAAATCTTTTTCACAATGAACATCAACAACACCTCTATATTTAATTTTTAAAAGAGTTTCAAAAACTGTTCTTTGCTGGGAAACTTCGGTAACATTAAGTTTTCTAAAAGAGCTTCCACTAAAAGTTGTTCCTGCAAATAATTTTAACCCCGCTGCAAAACTTCTTTTTCCATTATTAACTGCATTATTAAATGAATACTCCTCTGCACATCTTGCAGCTTCCTCAATTTGAGAAGGTTCATAAGTTAATCCAAGAAAAACTCCATGATAAACAGGGCTTGGATGCTGTTCTGCTACCAAAACCCGCAGTCTAAAAAGATCCCTTGTAGTAACAGGAGGATCAGAGTTGGCAGCCATGTCAAAAATACCATGAATGCCTCGTCTTTCGCAAACTCTCCTTGCATGAGCTATTGTTTCCTTATGGCTTTGATATCCATCTCTGCAATGAACATGACTATCTATCATAACAAATTCTAAAATCTAAATTATTTAAACATATAGTCAAGGACGCTGATATTTTCCCAATTCATGCGCCTTGACTTATTAGAGAAAAACTAATACAAGGAGAAAAACTTATGTCTTTCTCTATATATCAAATTATATTACTACTTTTCTCAGATAAAAATTTGCAATAAAAGTTTATAAAGATAATTTTCATTATAAAATAATGGAAGATTATAAAAAAGAGTTTATAGATTTTTTACTGGAAAAAAGTGCATTAAAAGTTTTTGAAAATCCATCAGATGATAGAACATTAAAAAGCAAAAGACCTTTTTCTACCTGGTTCGTCAATATAGGAGATTTTAATGATGGAAATTCTTCAGATAAATTAACAGGATTTTATGCTGATGCTATAATTAATTCTGGAGTTCAAATTCAAACATTATATGGAATCCCTGATAAAGGTGTTGCACTTGCAACTCCAATTGCAGTTGCAATGGCAAGAAAAGGGCATAATATTAGTTGGTTTTTTTCGAGAAAAGATGAAAAAACTCATGGAGAAGCAACTAATTTAGGACCGGAGGACAGAATTAAAAAATTAACAGTTGGAAGAGCTCCAAAACTTGATGATGCAATTGGCCAAATAGATGATGTCTTTACAGCAGGAGATGCAAAATATGAAGCAAATACTTTTTTGAAGAGCTTAGGAAGAGAAAAGTTACTATTACTTGTTATTGCTGTTGACAGGCAGGAAGTTGCTATTGACAGCAAAGAAGCAATAACTGAATACGTAGAAAGAACTGGAACTCAAGTAAAATCTATAGTAACTGCATTAGATGTTTATGATAGATTAGAAGAATCAAAGGCAGTTTCACCAAAAGCACTTGAAAGATTAGCTGCTTATCTAAGAGTATATGGAACAAAAGAAGCAAGAGATGGAATTGTAAAAAGAGCTGGAAAATTAGAACAAAAAATAATTACAAGAGACAGAAGCGTTATTCCTGCATGCGATGTCGAAACTTTAGAACAATTTGAAGAATTAGTAAAACAAACTGCTGATGTTGATGGAATTGGCGGATATAAAATTGGATTTGAGTTAGGATTAGGATATGGTCTTCCAGCAGTTGTTGCTGCAGCAAGAAAACATACTAATAAACCAATAATTTATGATCATCAAAAAGCAGGAACAGATATTCCAGACACTGGCAGAAATTATGCAAGAGTAATGAAAAGAGCAGGAGTAGATGCAGTTATATTCTTTCCTCAAGCAGGTCCAGAAACAGAAAGAGCATATATACATCAGGCTCTAGACAATGGATTAAATGTTATTGTTGGTGGAAGAATGACACATCCTGCCTATTCTGTTAGTGAAGGAGGATTTATTACAGATGAAGGTGCATTAGATATGTATAGAATTGCAGCAAGAGCAGGTGTAAATAATTTTGTTGTTCCTGGAAATAAACCTGAAGTTATAAAACAAGTCAGAGATTTTGTTGAAGCAGAAGGAGTTACTCCTGTATTTTATGCTCCCGGATTTATTGCACAAGGTGGAAAAATTGAAGAAGCTGCAAAAGTTGCAGGAGATAGATTCCATGGAATTGTTGGAAGAGGAATTTATAAAGCAAAAGATATGCATTCAGCAGCATTAGAACATACCTCTCAATTATAATCTGCGTAGTATCCCGATATTACTTCGTTTTAGATTAGCCTGATTATCTTTTACCATTTTTTATAAATTTATTAATTTAAATCTTAATCCTATCCATACAGAAG
>JAGVWU010000070.1 GCA_018304145.1 Candidatus Pacearchaeota archaeon
TCGCTTATGTGAAAAAACCTCCTTCAAAAAATATGAATATGATAACAAATTGGTAAGTTTGTTTAGTTATAGTTATGAGCGAAGCGAATTAACTCGTATACCCTTTCAATTCAAAATATTTTATATCTATACCTAATTTAAATTATTAAGACTAGATTACTTAACCTCTTTTCATTATTTAAAAATTTTTTAAGAAATTTATTTTTTAAAATTTCTTATTAATTTTCCTATACCTATTACTAAAACACCTATTGCATATAACCAGCTGTAATAAGGGTTTAAGGCAGTCAACCATCCGCCTGCTTGAACAAGCATAAGAACTCCAATTATTGTAACAACGATTGCTGTTAATTTTGCCATTTTTGCTCTTTAATCCAACCTCCTTTTTATTACAGATTAAATCTGTTTTTATGGTTTATAGAAGATAAAGTTATTTAAATAGGTTTTGTTTTTTTATGGATATGTTTTTATAATGCCTGTTTATTTATCCTAATAATTATCTAAATTTAAAAGATTTTGAACAAACAATAAAATGCAAATAAAGAAAATTTTTCCTATTTTCTATCTTTGCATTTTGAACAAACAATAAAATGCAAATAATAAGAGTAAGATTAATCAATGCAAAAGGGCGGACAATTGGTTGTGAGAAAGCGCCTGTTGAAATTTTAAATGCGCTGAAAGAAATTGGATGCAATGAAAAAGGAAAACTTATTGAATTTGCCAAGCTTAATTTAGAGGAAATTCATGTTGACTTGAACAATCTTGAAGAAGCAAACCATCTTATTTATGAAAACAGCAAGGAAATTTTTGAAAAAAATTTCAAGGCATTTTTTCTTGGGGGAGACCATTGCATAAGTTATTCTATTGTTAAAGCATTCAATAAAGTTGAAAAAAATCCTCTGCTCATTATTTTTGATGCCCATGCAGACTGCCTTGAACCTACAAAAGTTCCGACTCATGAGAACTGGCTAAGCAAACTTATAGAAGAAGATGGATTTAATACAAGAAATGTTATTTTAATTTCAACAAGGGATTTGTGGGAAAAGGAAATTGAATTTTTAAATGAAAATGAAATTAATTTGATTAAAATGGATGTTTTAAGAGAGGATTTGGATGGAATCTGCGATTTGGTAATGGAAAGGGCAAGAAACAGCAGTGGGTTTTATGTAAGTCTTGATATTGATTGCCTTGATCCTGCATTTGCCCCTGCAACAGGCTATCTGGAGCCAGGAGGGCTTAGTTCTAGAGATTTAATACATTTTGTAAAAAGATTAGTTTTATTGGATAATTTCAGGGGAGCAGATATTGTTGAGATAAATCCTGATAAAGATGTTAATGGAATGACTGTTAAGATGGGAGCAAAATTACTGGCGGAGATGATTTGAGAAGTTTTATAAATATTAGATAATGGATTATTGGATAAAAAGAAAATAGATAAAATGAAAAAGTGGTTTAAGTAGGGATTGATTTTTGGAGGAATTCGTTTATTAATTAGCTTATTAATAATATTACCCGTAGAGAAATCTATATGGCTCTTATTTATTTTGATTTTTCAATATTCTTTTTAGCAGAATATGTTTATAGATATATACCTGTCAACGCATTAATTATTTTATGTGTTCTAGAAACAGTTCAATGGTTTATTATAGGTTCAATAACTGGTTTGATAATTCAGAAAATTAAAAAATAGATTTTTTAATCATAAATATTTTTTCTATGTCCCATGTCTAATATTACAATTATCAATTTATCATCAAAGATTTTATAAAGAACTCTGTATTTATCTATTCTTAATTTCCATAATCCAAAAAGATTTCCTGCAAGTCTTTTTCCAAGATAGGGGTTATCTTTAAGCTTTTCAATACGATTTAAAATAATTTCTTGTTCTCCTCTTTTTAATCTTTTCAAAAATTCTTTGGCTTTTTTATCTAAGTTTAAATTATACATTATTAATTTAGCCCAAGTTCTTTTCTAACTTGTTCAATAGGAGTTCCAAAATCTCCTTCTTCAATTCTTTCTAATGCTTCTTTTATCCCTTTCATAAGCTCTGGGTCAGAAAGAACTTCTATTGTTGCAATTAAACTTTCTTTGTCCATTTCTTGAGGAGAAGAGCATTGAATTAATCTCTTAATTAAATCATTATAAGTTTCTCTATGATGAATCTTTAATTCATCAAGCTGTTCTTTTAATTTTTCATCAAGCTGTATTGTTGTAACCATATTTAACTATAGTGTGCTATAGTTTATAAATTTTTCGGCTTTAAATCAATGGACTTTTAATTTATCATTAATGTTATGCAGGATGAGGAGAGTTGAGGAGGATTTATTTTGAAGAATATTCAATAAAAGACTATTTCAGAGATATTTGATCATCAGAGTTTGATGGCTACCTAATTGTCAAAACAATTGAATCTTCAAGCATTTCTGATCCATGGTAAATTCCATTTTCCCATGAAACATAATCTCCTTGTTTGGAGAGAATTATCTGCTTTTTTTCTAAAGGAAATTTTAATAACATTTTGCCTTTTATTAATATAGAAATTGTTTTAGATTTTTTGTTCATTGCAGGAGGGTCTTTTTTCTCGCCTTTTTTGTGCATAGCCCATCTCATTTCAAACTTTTTATTATGAAAAATTGAATTCTTTTCTATAAAATTACCCATAAACCATCCCCTTTTATCTAAATTGTTTTTAAAATAATTTTCAAGATTTCCATTAATAATTGAATCCATTATATTGATATTATCTTTGTATTTAAATAGGTTTTTAATCTTAATTTTTCTTAATAAATAATGCGAACCTTCATTGCATTAGATTTACCAAAAGAAATTATCAAGGAAATTCAGGGAATACAGAAGATTTTGAAACAGAAAAGTCTTTTCACAGGCAAATTTACTGAAAGTGAGAATCTGCATTTAACTTTAAAATTTTTTGGAGAAATTGATGAAACCAAGGTTGAAGAAGTGAAGAAAAGGCTTTCTGAAATTAAGATGGATGGATTTTATTGCGAGATTGGAGAAGTCGGAGTTTTTACTAAATCCTTTATAAAAATAATCTGGATAAAATTAAATGGGAAGGGTATATTTAATCTACAGAAAGAAATTGATGAAAAACTTTCAGGTTTATTGGAACCTGAAGAAAGGTTCATGAGCCATCTGACAATTGCAAGAGTTAAGCATGTTTCCTCTAAAAAAGATCTATTAGATTATTTGAAATCAATAAAACCAAAAAAATCCAAATTTTATTGCAATAGGTTTTATTTGAAAAAATCTGAATTAAAGCCCGAAGGACCTGTGTATGAATATCTTGCTGAATATAAACTTGATTAAAATTATTAATGTTATACAGGACAAGAAGAGAGAGGTTAATTTATTGTGAGAGAAAATGATAAACCTTAATCCTATTTGCTTTAAATGAATGGGATTATGATTAATAACCTAATGTAATAGACGAATATTTATTAAAATGAAGAAAATAAGAACCCTAATATACAGTTATTGGATATTTATATACTTATGGCTTGAGATTTACTATTTTAAAGTGCAGATTTTTTTATAAAGAAAATAATGCACATTATATTTTAGAGAAAATTATCTCTAAAAAATTTTCTCTCTTTTAAATTTCAAAACTAAAATAAAATTTAATATAATGGACACACAAACACCATTAAAAAGAGAAGCTTTAGATCCTTTTAGCGATAATAACACAAGATTTACTCGGGTTGGTTTTTGTGAGGATTTAGTTAATATAGTTTTAACAGACATAAGAGAGCATCCTGAAAAATATTCTGGAAAACCTGTTCTTTTTATGGGGGAGCATTCACCATTGGATTATTGTGCAACCTCTTTAAGAGCTCTTTTATCTAGCCGAGGAATTGGGGGGATAAGTATAGGAACTGCAGATTGCCTTAATGGAATTGGAAATTATTTTAATGTTGATGATTATTTAAGACAAAGATTTGCTGTTTAACCTTTAAGAATACAGGAAAAAGTTTTAAATGTCAGAATTTAAGCTAAGAATCTAAAAGATTTTTGAAATTACCCGATCTATTTTTCAAAACACCTCTCAATTCTTTTTCATTTGCATTAAAAACTTGGTTTAGGGTTTTGAATTTCTTTAATAAATATTTTGCTTTTTTTGGGCCTATGTTTGGAAAAGCTTCTAAAATATATCTTTTTTGTTCTTTAATGGTTTTAGGAATCCTTGAATGCAGAGATATTTCGGTTTTAAGTTTTATTTGCTGTTTTGCCAAAGTTATCAGATATTGAGAAGTATCCTGATAATTTGTTGTAAAGATGATTTTTGTTTCATGATTATTTATTATTGAAAGAATAAATCCTCTGAGTGCATTTGGATTCAACTTAGAATCTGTTGGATATAAGTCCTCTAACTTTCCCTCAATAATTAAGATTTTATTTTTGTAATTGTTCATATGATGCAATTGTTCAATCAATCTTTTGTTTAACATTGAAGAAATAAAATCTTGAGTTGTTTTTCTTTCAATTATTGTATTTCCAATAAGATAATCCCCTATTTTTAAGGGCATGATTTCAAGAATTATGCTCTGATTATTTTTAAGTTCTGCTAAAATCATCGAATCTTTTTCATGAATATCTGCAATTATTATGGGTTTTATCTTGTTTTTACTTTTATAGGGTTTTGTTAGGTTTGAGAAGATGTCATGGAACATTTTTAGATTAACCCTTTCTTTTTTAATAATAAATAAGGATAACCTTCAAAATCTTGTTTCCCTAGTTTTAGGTTTAATTCCCCTAATATTTCATATAGATATTTTTTTGCTTTTTCAATTTTTTCAAACTCATGCTTTTCTATTTCAATTTCAATAAAATGGCCCAAGCCAGTTATTTTGTCAATAGAAATTATTGTATTTTTATATTTCCAATTTTTTCTTATTTTTTCTACAATTATTAATTCCTTAAAATCAAGCCTATTTAAAATATTTTTAAGATGTTCAATATTTTCTATAGATGTTTCAAATTCATCGCATGAAATTGCATTTGCTTTATCATTATGCCATCTTTTATAATTAATACTTGATTTATTTTTTGCCTCTCTAATTCTTAACCATTCAGAAACGGGTTTTTTCTCTATAAAATTCCTATGAACAGGTAAATAATAAATATCCTTTTGATAATCTTCTTTTATTGGTTCTGCTTTTTCATTTAAGGCTTGGATTGTTTTTTCAGGATTTTCAAGGAAAAATTTTAATTCTATTTCTATTGCCATTTTTTATCAAATAAAAGAGAGTTTATAATTTTTATTGTAAAAAATTATAAGATTTATTAAGTTTGTATAATATATTTACGGGCACATAGAAAAACTTATAAATAGTGTGCCCGTAAAGGAATTATGGCATATACAGAAATTAAGCAAAAGAATGGGAAGAAATACTATTATAGGGTTAAAAGTATTAGGAACGGTAGGAAGTTTATGAAAAAAAGAATATATCTTGGGAAAAATTTATCTGATTCTGAAATATTCAGCAAGATAAGGAATTCAGATGAAAAACTTGGAGTTATTGAAAAAGAATCAAAACAATTAAAAAAACTTATTCCCAAAATTAAGAAAATACTAAAGAAAAATAAGGTAAGAAAGGCGGGTATTTTTGGAAGTTATGTTAGGGGAGAAGAAAAAAAGAATAGCGATATTGACATAGTAATAGAGCCTCCAAAAGGAATTGGCTGGGGATTTGTTGGAATTCAATTTGAATTAGAAGACAAATTAAAGAAAAAAGTAGATTTGCTTAGCTATAACGGAATACATCCTTTATTGAAAGATAGGATATTAAAAGAGGAGATAAGAATTATATGATGAAAGATATAGCGATATTTATTGAACATATAACAGAGAGTATAGATAAAATAGAGGAATATTCTGAAAATCTTACAAAAGAAAAATTAATAAAGGATTCTATAATTCAAGATGCAATAGTAAGAAGAATAGAGATAATAGGGGAGGCAGCAAAAAATCTTTCTGACGATTTTAAAGAAAAAAATTCTTTTATTCCTTGGAGAGAGATAATTGGAACAAGGGATAAAATAATTCATCATTATTTTGGAGTTAATTTGGATATGATCTGGGAAATTATTACTATTAATATTCCTGATTTAAAAATTAAAATATTAAAAATAAAAAAGGAATTGGAACCCCAGTAAAATCTGCTTCAATTTTAAATTAAGCAAAGAGAATTGAATCATAATTCATATCAATAACCAAACAACCTTTTCTGCTCTTCTTTCTTTTCTTTTTCTTCCTGACTTGGATTGAATGTTCCGTTATGTAAGTCCTTTTTTATGTTTTCAATGGATTTATACATTCGTTTTTCTTTTGCTCTTGATGCATAATAGAAAATTTCATCAAGAGTATTTTCTGTCATTAAAATTATTAATTTTCCTTTCATTAATCTAGCTGTCCTGCCTGCTCTCTGGATTTTTCTTATTGCACTTGGAATTGGCTCGTAGAAAATAACTGAATTAACTTCTGGAATATCCAGGCCTTCTTCTCCTATTGAAGTTGCTATTATCACATTTATTGCCCCTTCCCTGAATTCATTCATTATCTGCTGCTGCTCTTTTTGAGACAATCCTGACTGCTCTCTGCCTTTTTTAGCCTGTCCAATGAAAACTTTTGCATTTATGTTTTCTATGGAATTTATCTCTTTTGCTATTCTTGTTCCAGCATCCCTATATTGAGAGAAAATTATTGTCTTATTTTTAGGGTTTGACTTTATAGAAATTTCTGTTATTTCTTTTAATTTTGCTAGTTTTGGATGTTCAATGCCTTTTACATATAATTCATTTAATTTAATGTAAGCTGAATTAAATTCCTGATTTTTAACTATATTTTTAACTGCTTTAGACTGGTTTTTATTTGCCTGCTCAAACATGGATTTAATATAATTTATTGATGAGAAAATAGTCTGAGTCTCTAAAAGTTCAATTAAATGAGAAAGCTTGATTGCCTGAGCACAGGCACTTACTCCTGAAAGAAGATTGAAATTCCTGTTTCCAGAAGTTATCATGTTCATTAATTTTCCCTGAAGTTTAAGAATATTGGTTTTTGTAGGATGTTCAAACAATAATTTCCTATTTTTTAATTCTGCAACTTTTTTTTCATATAGTTTTCTTATTATTGCCGTAATATCTTTAAGTTCTTTTGGAAATTCTATTGGAATAACCTCAAATTCCAATTCCTGCAGATATTCTTTGACATCCTCGCTTTCTCTTGTTCTTATTTCAATTATTTCTATGCCTAAATTTCTTGAAATTTGCTGAATGGTCTGCTTGTCTGTTCCAGGACTTGCAGTTAATCCTAAAATTCTTGGATTTTTTGCCTGCTCTTTATATTTTTCAGCAATATAAGTATAAGAGTAATTTTTAAGGCAGCGATGACATTCATCTTCAATCAATAAAGAAACTTCTTTTAAATCATATAAATCATTTTTGATGTCATTTCCTATGCATTGAGGGGTTGAGAAGATTATGTCTGAAGTATCCCAAAGTTCTCTTCTTTTTTCTGCATTGATTTTTCCTGTAAATAAAGTGAGTTCTGCAAATAATTCAGGAAGATGTTTTTTAAAATAAGAGAGATGCTGTTCTGCTAACGGGCGTGTTGGAGCTAAGAAAAGGGTTTTGGATGCAGGATATTTTTTTTGAGTATAAATTGAAAGCATCAGCGCAATAAGGGTTTTTCCAATTCCTGTTGGAAGCACAACCAAGCAGTTTTTTTCTTTGCAGTTTTCATAAATCTCCTGCTGATATTTTCTCGGTTTTATTGTTGTAAGAACTTTTTCTGGCATGGGATAGATATAAATAAATAGTTAGTTTATAGATAAATATTATGATATTTATCCAAATGATAATTGTTAATGAACTTTGTTCATTAATTATTTGACTTATTTATTCAAGTGATGAATATTGATGATAAATCATCAATCATTTTACTTCTTTTATCCAAGTGATATTTGCTGATAACTTTTTTATTTATTTTTGTATTAATTAATGTTATGCAGGATGGGAAGAGAGCAGATTGATTGTTAAATAAATGATAACTGACTAAGAAAAAGAACCTTATTAAGATTTGTTGTTATTTATTATAGGAAATAACATTAATTTTCGTATGTTTATTATGTTATTTCCTAATAAGCAAATAACCATATTATGTCCGATTATTGAAGTTATTTGCTATAATGTGATGAATGATAAAAATTCTTTTATTTTTAATTAGTTCTTTATAAGAACAAAATCAGTCCAATAATAAAAAGAATATAAAATATAACTAATAAGAACCAATGATAAGCATTCCAGAAAAATACTTTGGTTCCATCCAGTCCTCCGAATGGGACAAGATTCCATGCTCCGTAATATATGGAATATTTTGCGAGTTCAGGATATTTGAATATTATTCCTATTAATGATAGCAAGAGAAGGGAATAGAATCCAGCCATTGCTGTAATTGATAAATCGCCTTCATTGATTTCCATTTTTCTTATTCTTCCTTTTCTTCTTAGGATTCTTTTTTCAGGAATGTTTTCTGCATCAAATTGCAAAATTGCCAAGGGCTTGATTATTCCCAAAGAAAAAAGCGAGAGAAAAAATGGAAAAACTATGCCTATTGGAAAAGGTTTTTTAAAATAAGAACGAAGGTACCATCCATACCTTTGAAATTTCCATACAGAATGCTCTATTTTTATGCAATGGATATTTCCTATGTATTTTTTTACTATTATGCTTGTCATAACAACCAAAATAGGAACAATCAGGCTTGAAAGACTGTAATTAATAACAAGAGTGTCTTCTTTGTAAGAAATCCCAGTTATAAAACCAAATATAATTACAGATATTATTATCCAGACTACCTCTCTTTTTGTGAAATTCCAATCCATGTTTAATTATAGAAGAATATTATTTATATAAAGTTAATGATTTTTTTGATTGTTATTCTATCCCGAAACTATTTCATAAGGACAATATAATTGTCCCCATGAAACTAACAAAATCTAAGTTAACAGAGACACTTAGAAAGCTAAATAGTGGA
>JAGVWU010000042.1 GCA_018304145.1 Candidatus Pacearchaeota archaeon
GCCAGAAGCAATTGCTGGCTTATTCTTGAGGTTAATTGAAAAATGAGTAATAGAAATTATAGAGTAAGTACCCCATGCAAGAATAACCGTATACTACAAATTATTCTGCAATTAATAATCTTTTTAAACTGGAAATAGCTAAAGTTTATGAAACAAAAAGCATTTTTAATCTTAATAATAATTACTAAAATGCCATTCGTTTTATGCGGGGGTTCCCGAGTGGTCAAAGGGGCAGGACTTAAGATCCTGTGTGCTTAGTGCCTACGTAGGTTCGAATCCTACCTCCCGCAGTTTTTACTTTTGTTTAAGGATTTATTTATCATATAAATCTTTAAAAATATAAATTATATCTTATTATCATGGAAGAGGATAATTTACCAAGAGCTTTTTTAGATGACGGGAGTATTGCTGACTGGGAAAAACCTCTAAACTGCTGGAGTGATATGGGAATTAGGCCACATGCATATACTCAAATTTTAGCTTCTCTTGGAACTCATCAGGTTATAGCAGAGACTGCTGAAGATTTTATGGTATATGCTTCTGCAATAAGATATTTAGCTGATATTATAAAATCAAATGGAGAATTGGTTTTCCTTGAAGGTGGAAAAACCTGGAAAGAATTAGTTGATGGAAATCCTGAAAAAATGGTTTTATTTTCAGGAGGAATTCAGATTTATGAAAGAGGAATTCCAGGAGTAAGAGAAAAATCTGATTTAACATCAGGATTTCATTTAAGAAGAAATGGAGAAATTTGGTATGCTGAAACTCCAAAACCAGATTATCAAAACCATTTAAGAGAAATTATATTTGGAAATTCTAAAAAGGATGAAGATAGAGCTGAAAGAATTGAAGCAATCTTAAGAGGCTACGAACATCAAGGTATAGAAAAACAAAGACAGATTGACAGGGCAAGATTTAAGGCATTTGAAGACGGAAAATTTTCTTTATTAAGAAGGTGATTACATAACAAAGTATTTATAAATTAAGCTCTCTTTTAGAAAAAGAGACTTTGGAGAGAAAATCTAAATATGAAAAAGAGGAAGGATATTCTTGGCAAAGATAGCAGGTTTAATAATTTTATCATTGAAAAAAAAGGAGTGAGTCCTGTTATAGCAACGGTTTTATTGGTTCTTATTGTTGTTGTGCTTGGAGTTATTATACTTCTATGGTCTCAGGGATTTGTAAAAGAAGCAATTACTAAGAATATAGGCGGGGAAACAAAGACAACAGAACAGTTTTGTTCAGAAGTCAGCATGCAGGCTGTATTAAATGATGATAAGAGTTTTGGTTTTAAGAATATAGGCAATGTTCCAGTATATGCATTTAATGTCAAAATTGTTGGAAAAGGAACAGGAAAATCTGAAACAAAAAAAATTGAACATTCAAATGGTGGAAGTGTGAATCCTGGATTCAATGTTCTTGTGCAAAAAAGTTCTGGAGGATATTATAATTATGATGATTACGAAGAAGTTAAAATCATTCCTATTTTATTAGGAAAAACAAAATCAGGAGGTCTGCAGGAATATCCCTGTACAGAAATCAATGCCATTAATATCTAAAATAATAAAAAAGAAAGCGCAAAGCGAGGTGGTTGCAACTATACTTTTGATATTGTTGGTTGTTACTGCAATTGGAATAATAACTGCATTTGCAATCCCTTTTGTAAGGAACCAGATTTCAAAATCAGATTGCCTGTCAGTCATTGGCGAGGACAAGCTTGGAATTAGTGAAAGCATGCAGTATACATGCTATAATGTCTCTGTTTCTGGCAATGAAATGTTTGTTCAGATTCATATTGGAGATATTTATGATAAAATAAATGGTTTTTCAATAGAACTTGGAGGAGCAACAACGAATACTTATGATATAACAAAAGATTCTGTTTCTGCAGGAGTTAGTTCCTATGGTTCTGAAATAGTTGAAGTTCCTAATGCAACAACAGAAAGAACTTATAGGATAAGCGTTGCAGAAGCTCCTCAAAGATTAAGAGTCTATCCTATATTGACAAATGGAGGAAAATGTGATTATTCTGACAGCCTAACTTCAATACCTGCTTGTTTTAGTCCTTAAACTAAAATGATAAATTTTAATAAACGCTCACAAATCTGGATTGAAACTGCAATTTATACTGTTATTGGATTAACTATAATTGCAATTTTATTGGCAGTTGTAACACCTCAAATTGAAAAAACCAAAGATGCAGGAATCGTCAGGCAAACTATTAATGCAATAAATATTCTTGATAATAAAATATCAGAAATCGAACAAGCTGGCGGTAATATAAGAATAATTGATTTTAAAATTTCAAAAGGCAGATTAGAGATTGATTCTGTAAATGATTCAATAAAATACTACTTGGAAAATACTGGATTGGAGCTGACTCAAACAGGGCAGAATATAAAAGATGGAAATCTTTATATCAGAACAGAAAAAATTGGAAGCAAATTCAAAATTTTTATAACGAGATATTATAATAATATGAACATAACCAGTGATAACAAAGAAGAAGCAAGAGTTTTGCAGGCAGCAGCAACTCCTTACAGAATACAAATTGAAAATGTTGGAGACAATGAACTTAATCAAAAAACACATATTGATTTTGGGGTTTTGTGAATAAATATTGAAGATAAAGTTTTATTAATTAATTTCCTAAAAAATTATGCTTCTGTTTTATCTAATAATATCTATTTTTAATCTTAATATTAGTTATATGCAAAGTATAGGAATTTTTCATTTAATAATCTTCAAAACAAGTTTTAAATAGTCGCTTGATTTTTATTATTTGATACAAAAAAAGGTGAATATATGAACAGAATTGAAATTAATCTAAATCCTAGTTTGCCAGCGCTTCCTAAAGTTGAAGACAAAACAAAATTAGATATAAGATATACTTTAATATCACCATATGTCAGTGTTCATATCTATTGGGATAAGGTTGAAGGGGAATTAAAATACGATATTGAAGAGCCTGTTTTAGATGAAAATGAAAAAACAACCCTGCAAAATTTAGAGATAAGCCTTGGTGAATTGGTTAATTTAAATGTAATTGTGCAAAAGACCCAAGAGTCCAGGATAGAATATATTGACAAAACCTCCAGATTATTAATTGAGGAGTTAGATTTAAAAATAAGTGATGAGAGTTACAAAAAAATATTTTATTATCTATTCAGAGATTTTATTGGATTAAATGAGATCGAGCCTTTAATAAGGGATTATTTTATTGAGGATATTGAATGCAATGGAGTTGAGACTCCGGTTTATATCATCCATAGAATTTACAGAAATATAAAAACAAATATAAAGTATGATTCAATTGACAAACTTTCAAGTTTCGTTGAGAAACTTGCTCAAAGATGCGGTAAATACATTTCTTATGCAACTCCTTTGCTTGATGGAAGCCTTCCTGATGGTTCAAGAGTAAATGCCTCTTATACTTCTGATGTTACCAGCAGAGGGCCAACATTTACAATAAGAAAATTTACAAAAATCCCATGGACTCCTGTTCAACTTATAAGCAACAATACTTTATGTCCGGAAATGCTCGCTTATTTTTGGATATTATTAGAATATAGAATGAATGTATTGATTTCAGGGGGGACTGCATCTGGAAAAACCACAATGCTTAATGCAATAGCTTTTTTTATACCTCCTGAATTGAGGGTTGTTTCAATAGAGGACACTAGAGAATTAAATCTTCCAAGGGAAAATTGGCTGCCAAGTGTTGCAAGATCAGGATTAACCCAGGGTTCAGTTGGAGAAGTGGATTTGTTCAGCCTTTTAAGAAACTCTTTCAGGCAAAATCCAGATTATGTGATTGTAGGAGAAGTTAGAGGCAAGGAAGCTTCAGTATTATTTCAAGGAATGGCTTCTGGACATTCCTCTGTAAGCACAATACATGCAGATTCTGTTGAAACTCTTATAAAGAGACTTGAAACACCTCCTATAGAGCTTTCTCCAAGTCTTCTCAATACACTTGACTGTGTTGCAATTATGACTCATGCAACATTGGAAAAACATGAAACCAGGAAATTAAGGGAAATTGTTGAAATTGTAAATGTAGATAACAGAGGAATTGCATTGACAAATACGCCTTTTTTATGGAATGCAAAGGACAATCAGTTTTATTTTAAAAGAGACTGCAAAGTTTTTGATAAAATAGCAAAGAGGTATGGACTTACCTCTGAAGAATTGTATAAAGAATTTGACAGAAGGTCAAGACTTTTATACGAGCTTATGAGAAGAAATATTTTTGATTTTAACATGACGCAAAAAATAATTAATGAATATCATAAGAATCCAGGTACATTATTAGCTGCTTTTGGAATAGAGTAAAAAGTGAAGATTCTGTTTGATTCATTTGTCTAAACTTCTACTGCTATTTTATAACTATTAATAAAAAGTTTTAGAATTATAATCAAGGGTGATTAAACATAACTTTAATAAACTTAATTATATATTTCTTATTAGTTTAGTAATATAAAAAGAGGATAAAATGACAAATTTGGAACAATTGCAGATTCTTGCTCAACTTGTAAATTCAATGGAAATTTCTGCCCTGAAGCTTGAAAAAACTTATAATGAAAAAGACATTGAAAATTTTAACAAACATAAGCAAGAAATATTAAATATTCAAAATAGAATTTCTCATATCATAAAATAGCAAATAACAAAAAATGACATATGAATCCCTGAAAGATAATATAAAAAGAATGCAGGAAATGTCAAAAGAGATTTATGAATTTACCAGCCAGCTAAATATAATAAAGAATCTAGATTCTGCAGAAAAAACAATTATTAATGATACTGAAAAAAAATTGCTTGATGAAACAATAGCTTCTCTTACAAACCAGTTTATTATATTAAATAACTCAATACCCCAACTAATTGAAGGAATTGGTTTTTATAAAAAACTAGAGTCCTCTGAAAAGAAAGAAATTCCTAAAAGCCAGCAGAAACTTATACAAGTAAGTTATAAGCCTTCTCAAAAAGAAACAAAAATCTCTTTGACTATAACTGACAAGGATAAAAAAGAGTTTTTAGAAAATCTCAGCAAGAGCAATCTTTCAATCAGCCGGCTTAAAAAAAGATATTTTGCGATTAAGGGGGATGAGTTTCTTTCAAGAGCAAATCCATATGCTAAAATGTCAAATAAATTTTTTAAAAAAATATCGAATAATCTTATTGCAAAAGGATATTTTGAAAGATTGAATAAAGCTCTTAGAAAGATTAATTCTAATTTTGTTCTTGGAACCTACTTATCAATGATATTTTTCTCTGTTGTTTTAAGCTTCACAGCAAGTATTCTTATTTTTATATTCTTAATTATTTTTAAAGTATCATTGATTATGCCTTTTATATCTCTTGTTGATGAGCCATTTATATTCAGGTTTATTAAAACATTTTGGATTATTTTTGCAATTCCTCTAACCACAGGAATTCTATTGTATTTATATCCAACAAGTGAGGCAAGGAATCTTGGAACAAAAATAGACAGAGAATTACCTTTTGTTACAATTCATATGGCTGCAATAGCAACTTCTGGCATAGAACCAACCAGTATTTTTAAGATTATTTTAAGGAATGAAGAATATAATTATACCAATGTTCAAATAAAGAAATTAATGAACCTAATAAATTTTCACGGAGATGACCTTGTCACTGCACTTAAAAAAGTTTCCACCGCTTCTCCTTCAGCTAAATTAAGGGAACTTTTGGATGGTTTGGCTACAGCCATAACCTCTGGCGGAAGCATGTATCAATTCTTAGATAAACATGCAGAAACTTTATTATTTGATTATAGACTAGAAAGAGAAAGATATTCAAAAGCCTCTGAAACTTTCATGGATATCTATATAAGCGTTGTTATAGCTGCTCCGATGATTCTTCTGATATTGTTTGTAATAATAGGAAGTACGGGTATGCTTATTAATTTTTTAGGATTAAGCACCGGAGCATTAAGCATTTTAATAATACTTATAATAGCTTTGCTAAATATAGGCTTCCTTGCATTTCTTAGAATGCAGCAACCGGAATTGTAATACCATGAAACCTCTTAAAATACTTAATTTTGAAATAAAAAAGGTTCATCTAATAGGATTAATTGTTTGCATGGCAATAATAATTCTTTCTTTTATTTTTTTAAGAGAAACAAAAGTATTTTATTTTATTCTTGGAATGTCTTTTTTAATAGCAGGATTACCTTTTTTTGTATCTCTTATCTCAGAATCAAATTTATCAAGAGAGAAAGATGAAATGTTTTTAGAATTTTCAAGAAATCTTGTTGAAAGTGTAAAAGCAGGAACTCCTATAAGCAAAAGTATAGTAAATGTAAAAAGCAAAGATTATGGAGGTTTAAGCCCTTATATAAATAAGCTTGCAAACCAAATAACTTTGGGCATTCCTGTTAAAACTGCCTTTGAAACTTTTGCAAGGGATGTTGGAAACAGGACAGTAATAAGAGCTGTTAGCATAATAAGCGAGTCTGAAAAAGCTGGAGGAGAAATAGGGGAGATATTAGAATCTGTTGTAAAATCTGTATCGCAGATTGAGAAATTAAGAAAAGAAAGAATGGCTTCCACTTATTCTCTTGTTGTTCAGGGTTATATTATTTTCATTATATTTATTGTTATAATGCTTGTAATGCAGTTTAATATACTTCCGATTGCTTCTGGATTAGGAACTGGAACAGAGGGAATAAATACCACACCAGTAGGAAGTTTCAGTGGTTTTGGCATGGGTGCAAGAGCAAATTCAGAAGAGCTTGCAAGGCCTTTCATTTGGCTTCTGATTATTCAAGGATTTTTTGCAGGCCTAGTAATTGGAAAACTTTCAGAAGGAAAACTAAGAGCAGGTTTAAAACATTCATTTATACTGCTTGTTTTAGCGCTATTAATAAATACAGGAGCAAATGCATTTCTAAAATGAAACAAACCCTTTTAAAAAAAGGCTTTACCCAAAAAGTAAAAAGATTAAAAATGGAAAAGAAATCACAAGCCCATGTAGAGATGATACTGTCTTTTACCATTTTTGTTGGGGTTTTGCTAATAGTTTTTATTTTTTTAAATCCTTTCTCGAAGACTCAGGAAAAAAAGAGTTATAAATTAGAACTTGTTTTTAAAAGTTTTTTAAATGAAACTGTCTTAAATGCTGGAAAGATTTCTGTTATTATTGACAGCGATGATGATTGCTATAACAGACCTTCCAAGCTCGGAGAAAAATTTATTGAAATTCAGGATTCTGCTAATCTTAGAAAATATACACTTTATTTTTCAGATTATTTTGGAATTGGAGGCGTAAGTTGCTCTTCGAGAATCAAAAGAAACTATACCCTTGGAGTTTATTCCAAAGAATCCCTGATTATTTATGAAAAAATTGCAGATTTAAAATCAAGATATGAATCTGACTACAATTTATTAAAACAGAATTTGGGAATTTTGAATGATTTTTCATGGAGTTTTAAGGATTTAAATGGGAATGAAATTTCACTGTTAAGCGTTTCAAAAGAAATTCCCTCTGGAATAAATGTTCAAACAAAAGAAATTTCAATGATTATTATGGATAAATCTGGAAGATTTTATGAATTTATATTCAATTTAAAGATATGGTGAAATATGAAAAATAAAAAAGCATGGGTAAGGATTGTTGAAGCAACTATTGCAAGCCTGATTATAATTGGTTTTATTTTAGTTATGATGTCCAGACAGCAAACAAAAACACCAGATATAGGTGATGAAATTTATGAAAAACAAAGAAGCATCCTTGATATCTTAAGCAAAAATGAAAGCTTAAGAAATGATATTGTCCTGAATAACAAAGATTCTGTCAATAGTGCAATAGCAAAAAGAATTCCAAGTTCATGGAGTTTTGCTACAAATATCTGCGGGCTTGATGAAATTTGCAGTGGTAAAATTCCTTATGACCGAGAGGTTTATACAACAGAAATTGTAATAAGCTCTGCATTAACAAAATATAATCCAAAAAAACTAAGGTTTTTTGTGTGGATGAAATGAAAAGGTTAAAAGATTTGTGGGGCATCATCACTATTATCTTTTATAAAGCATTTTTATGGTTTGGAGAGCACTTAACTGCTAATTTTTGTGTTAATTTATTTAAAATAAACTAATTTTAATATATCATTGAGGAAAATGATTGGGAGTTAATCCTCAAGATTAATCCCTTCCCTAACCACAAAGCTTAAAGAGGGTATTTTTGTTCTATTTTTATGAAATACAAGTTTCTAATAAAAACCTGTATTTTGAATATTAAACTTAAAATAAATAAAAACAAATGACAAAATACAGGTTTTTACAGCACACTGCAGATGTAAAATTCCAGGCATTTGGAAAAAACCTGGAAGAGGCATTTGAAAATGCTTTTTATGCATTAAAAGAAAGCATTTGCGGTAAAATTAAAGTCAAGCCTGTTGATTCAAAAATAATAAGGATAAAGGGCAATGATTTAAACAGTATGCTCTATGATTTTTTAGAAGAATTTTTATTTTTATTGGATTCTGAAGGCTTTTTATTATCTTCTATAAAAAACATTAAAATTGATGACAAAAAATTTATTCTTGTGGCAGAAGTTTTTGGGGGCAAAGCAAAGAATTGTAAATTCTCAAATTCTGTGAAGGCAATAACTTACAATGAGATGTTTGTCAAGTTTGATTCAAAGAAAAAGGAATGGGTAGTACAGGTTGTGGTGGATGTATAATACGAGTTAATTCGCTTCGCTCATAACTATAACTAAACAAACTTACCAATTTGTTATCATATTCATATTTTTTGAAGGAGGTTTTTTCACATAAGCGA
>JAGVWU010000043.1 GCA_018304145.1 Candidatus Pacearchaeota archaeon
AGCATATGCAAGAAAGAAAAAGCAAGGGAGATTGTATTTAATATGAAAAAACATAATAAGATTAATTTGTCGTTAGGAAATAATTATGGGATAACACAGTCTATTTAAAACCAAATATTTTAAAAACCCTTTGTTCTAATATTATTTAATATGTTTGATATAAAATCATTTACATCACAATGTGTAAGAGTCTGGCATCTTTTGAAAAAGCCAGATAAAAATGAATTCACAACAGTTGCAAAAGTTTCTGCTCTTGGCTTGGGCTTGATAGGGATTATAGGATTTGCAATTTCAATATTAATGGGTGTCTTTAAGATATTCTAAATTCTATAAGAATTATTTATAAACCTTAAGTTTCTACACTTTTAATGAAAATTATGACAAAGATTCAAGAATTGGAAACTCATAAAGAATTTGAAATTATTAAAATAACAGATAAAATAAAAGATATTGTTAAACAATTAAAAGTAAAGGACGGCTTTGTCAATATTTTTAGTAAACACACCACTCTTGCAATTAAAATCAATGAATATGAAGAATTATTATTAAAAGACTTGAAAGATTTAATGCAAAGAATTGCAAAAGAAAACGCAGAATATAATCATGACCAAATTGAATTAAGGAACTGCAGTAAAAATGAACCTAAAAATGCAAAAGGACATTTGAGATGTTTTTTATTGGAAACTTCGCAAATGATTCCTATCTTTAATTATGAAATGCAATTAGGAATTTATCAGGATATTTTTGCAGTTGAAACAAGCGGACCAAGAAAGAGAGAGATAATAATACAGATTTGCGGAGAATAAATTTATTGATAGGCTTGTTCAGCTGGTTGAGGAATATAAGGATGAAATCCATACTCTTTCCAAATTGTCCTCATGTGATTGACATAAACAGGATTTGAAAGATTACCTTCTATTCTTAAAAAATCTGTTAAATCTTTTGCAAAAATTTTTCTATGATGCCTCGGTCCAGGATGTTTAAATCCTCTTAGTTTTCCAGCATCATGAAGTTTTACTACCATACGTTGAGAAACTCCTAAAATCTCTGCTGCTTCTCCTGTTGTATAAGGTTCGCCTTTCATATATCTATCCAATATTAATCTATTATAAACTTTTATTTTTTGTCAAATATATAAATAAGTCACCAAATTCTCCTGATTTGTACTGCATATTTATGCGTTTTGTTTGTCTGAATGTCAAAAATTAAAAACATCTTATAAATTTATCTTAAAATAAAAGAGTCTATTAAAATTTGAGCAAAAAGAGCAAGTAATCTAAACTGCATCTTAAAACTTTTGGAATATAAGTTCATTATAGAGATAATTTTCTTTTTTACTATAAATAAAAAATTTAGCAAAACCAGCAAATTTATAAACCCTATATTTTTGATATAATCAGCTACTTCTCATGATATTATGAAGTAGTTGGGCTAAGAAATTATAATTATTAGCAAAAAATAATAAAATAACAAGGCGAAAGCTGAGTTTAATAGAATCTTAGATTCATACGAAAATGATATTTGTAATAAAAGTAACAACAAACAAAGAAGACAGAGCAATGGAATTAATCTCTGTAAAAATTCAAAAGAAAAACTTAAATGTATTTTCATTAGCAAGGCCTCATGGATTAAGAGGATATATTTTTTTAGAGGCAGAAGACAGGGAATCTGCAGAAGAAGCTGCATTCAACCTTCCTTATGTCAAAGGAATTGTTGGAAAAACAGTAACATATGATGAAATAAAAAACATGATTGAACCTGTTCTTGAAGAAATCAATATAGAGAAAGGGGATATTGTAGAAATAATTGGAGAGCCATTTAAAAAAGAAAAAGCAAAAGTAATCAGAATTGATAAGGGAAAAGGAGAGGCTGTAGTTACTCTATTAGCTGCAGTTGTTCCTATACCTGTTACTGTAAAATTAGATAATGTAAAAGTTATAAGGAGAGAAAAACAAGAGGGAGAACAAGAAGAAGGAGAAGAAACTGAACCTGATAAAGAAGAGTCAGAAAAAAAACCTGAACTTAATATAGATTATTCACAACCTGCAGGAGGATTAATACCTGATGATTATTAGAGCTTTCTTTAAAAAGAAACCTCGGAAAGAAAACTAAAATGATAATAAAACTTTTGATTGACGGCGGAGATATGAAACCAGGACCTGCTATAGCTCAGCAGCTAGGCCCTATGGGAATTAATATGGGAAAAGTCATATCTTCTGTTAATGCTGCAACAAAAGATTTCAAGGGGGTAAAAGTGCCTGTTGAATTAGATATTAATGAAAAAACAAAAGAATTCATTATCAGAACTTTTTCACCGCCTACATCAGAATTATTAAAAAAAGAATTAAATTTGGAAAAAGGCTCTAATGACCATAAAAACCTGATAGTAGGAAACGCTTCTATTGAGGATATAATCAGAATAACAAAAATAAAGTATCCTAATATGCTTGAAAAAAATTTTAAAAACGCAATTAAATCTGTTCTAGGAACCTGTGCTTCAATAGGTATTTTAGTTGAAAACAAAAATCCTAATGAATTAATTAAAGAAGTTGCAAATGGAAAATATGACAATGAAATAGAAAAACAATTAACTGAAACCTCTTCTGAAAAGAGAAAAATGATTAATGATTATTATACACAGATAAAATCTACTCAGGATGCGAAGGCAGAGGCTGCTAAGAAAGCTGCTGAAGCAGCAGAGGCAGCTAAAGCAGCAGAGGCAACTGCAGCAGCTACACCAGCAGCAGCCACAGAAACAGGAAAAGCAGCAGCTCCTGCAACAGGAAAGGCAGCAACACCAGCAGCAGCCACAGCTGCAGCTGCAAAAGCTCCTGCAGGAAAAGCAGCCCCTGCAAAGAAGGAAGCTAAAAAGAAATAAGAATTAAAATTATTTTCTTTTAATCTTTTTTAAGAATTCATTATATTTCAATATTCCAAGTTCACTGACTATTCCAGTTATATCATCTTTAGGAATAAATTCAAAAGCAGGATTTTCAATTCTTATTTTTTTATTGTTCCAAATTTCATCTTGGCTTCTCTGCTCTAATTTAACTGATTTTTTTGTGAATTTTAGAGAATCGCTTATTATGTATAAAGGAATCTTGTTAGGTTTTGCTATTTCTGCTACTATTCCGCTTCCTATTTTATTAGCAACTCCTTTTTTTGTAATTGCATCTGCCCCTAACATTATTATATCAACAGGTCTGGTTTTTTCTTCTCTATCCTGCTCTTTGGTTAAAGCTATTTTAATTGCAGAATCAACGAACATTGTAACTTTTATATTTGCTTTTCTTAATTCTTTTGCAGTTTTTCTTCCCTGAAACAAAGGGCGTGTTTCTGTGTTATAGACTTCAAAATTTTTTCCTTGTTTTTTTGCAAAAATTAAAGCTCTTGATAAAGTTGAAGAATGGCAATGAGTGAAAATAACCATATTATTTTTAATAAGCTTATTTAAATTTTTGTTGATAATATTTTGGTTTTCATTTAGTTTTTCTATTAATTGATTGTAGGAAAATTTATCGGTGAGTTTCAGGACATTTTCCAGCATAGGCTCTGTTGGTCTCAATTTCAAAAGCTTATTTTTAGAAGATTTTGTTGGAAACAATTTGTAAGCTTTAAATCCTGCTTTGGCTATGTTTTCTGCTCCTTGAATTCTTATGAATTTAATATCCTTGCATATTTTGTTAAACTCCTCTTTTTTACCCATGATAGTATAAATAATTAATACTATAAAAAGTTGTTTATTAATAAACCTCGTCTAAAAATTGTTCGCTTTTCAAGCTAAATCTTCCAGTTCGATTGATTACATTCGTTTATCAATCTCACTAATTTTTTATATTAATTAACAATTTAAATCAGTGAAATCTTCGAACAAGAGGAGAAGATTGAGATTAAATTAACTAATAAGTTTCTTTTATTAGCAAATTTAAAGCTGTGTTGCACGATTAGTGCAACAAAAGATTTTTTGAGTAAAGACTAATGACTTTAACCTTTGCCTTATTCTTTTTTAAAACGCTTGTTATTTTAGGTTTATCGCTTGGAAGAACTATAATAACTCCATTATTAAGGTAAATATTAGGTATCTTTTCTACAAGTCCCTTTCTCTTATATTTATACTTTTGATTGAAAGAATAATCTACATAACCATTAATTGCTCTCTGAATTGAAGATTTCTCTGTTCTCGTACATTTTCTCAAATCATAACTAATTATTAATAATTTTTGCATATATATACTAAATAACAACAATTATTAAATATTTCTACTGCCTTTAGTAAGGCAGTATGAAACTAAAAAAGAGGAAATATATTGATAATAGAAATTGGAAAGCGTATAATGAAGAATTAGTTTTAAGAGGAGTTTATTACATTAATCCTGAATTTCTTTATTTATGGAACGATGAAATAAAGAAAATGAACGCTGGAAAAATTGGTGAGCCATATCTCTATCCAGATTCTATGATAAGATTTCTTGCAGTTTTGCACTGCAAGGGAAATGATTTTAGAACTTTAGAAGGTATGATGAGAGGAATAAGAGACATATCTCCTTATGAATTTCCTATAATAGATTATTCTCAAATTTGTAGAAGGTTCAACAAATTAGAAATCAGTTTTGAAGTTATGGAAGAGGATATGAAAGATTATCTTGAAGCAGGGGTTGATGGTTCAGGAGAGAAGTCTACAAAGAGAGGTGGGTGGATGAGAGAAAAATGGAAAATAAGAAAAGGATGGATTAAAGTTGTGATAATGGGTGTTAAAGGAAAAAAGGGAAAATATGTTATTGATATTAGAGTTGGAAATGAAGATATTGATGAGAGAGCAATAGGCAGAACTATGGCAACAAAAAATCAAAAACATATTGGAGTTTTATACGAAGATGGATTGCATGATTGTGTAGACACATTCAATTTATGTAAAAAATATGGAATAGCGACAGCTATCAAGATTAGAGAAAATGCTTCTTTGACAACAAGAGGCTGTTCAGCAAGAAAAGAAGAAATAGTAATTTTCAAAAGTATGCCTTATGAAGAATGGTCAAGAGAGAAAAATTATGGCCAAAGATAGCCATTAACAGAAGGTATTTATTCAGCTTGTAAAAGAATAATGGGAGAATATGTAAGTGCAACAAAGACGCGGAATATGTATCATGAAGTTAAAGTAAAGTTCTGGGCTTACAATCAATTGATAAGACTAAAAAAGTAAGCAGTTAGAGAGAACTAGTTTTTTGTGTTGTAGTCATACAACACAGCTAAATTTAATAAATATTTAAAAACCTGATAACCTTAGTTATAAAATAAAAAAGGTGAACTTATGCTAGAAATGCTTATTAATCCTCAAAAGGCTGAAAGGAATCCCTGGGAGATGTTTTTTATAGGGGCATTTTATGCAACAGCATCTCTATTACTTGTTAAATGGATATTTTCAGGGGATCCTGTTCTTTCAAAATATACTGGAATCTTGGTCGTTACTTTTTGTGTGATGTTTACCATACCTTTTATTTATTTTTCATTTAAAAATGAAGAAGAAAAAGATTTGAAGGAAAGGGGCGGGCTTTTAAGATTAATTAAGGAACATGGAAAAGCTCTTTTTTATTTAATGTTTCTATTTTTAGGATTTGTAGTTGCATTTTCTTTTTGGTATATTGTTTTTTCTGATGGTAATCAGAGTTTTATAGCACAAATTGAGACTTTCTGCATGATAAACAAACCTGCTCATTTTGACGAGTGTGTTTCAGAATATGGAGTCAAACAGGTTTCAAAAACAACAGCCTTTCTTACTGCAAAAGAAAAACTTGTTAATATTTTTGCAAATAATATTTATGTCTTAATCTTTACATTGGTTTTCTCGCTCATATTTGGTGCAGGAGCTATTTTTATTTTAGCCTGGAATGCCAGTGTAATAAGTGCCGCAATTGGAATATTTTCAAAGTCAGATTTGGCAAATCTTCCACTAGGGCTTGCCAGATACATGATTCATGGAGTTCCTGAAATTGCTGCTTATTTTGGAGGAGCTTTGGCAGGAGGAATAGTCAGCATTGCTATTATCAAACATGATGTTCATTCTGAAAAATTCTGGATAATACTTCAAGATTCTCTAAATCTTATAATTGCGTCTGTGATAATACTGTTCATAGCAGCTTTAATTGAAGTTTTTATAACGCCGGTGTTGTTTTAAGAAGTATATTCTATGTATTTAGAACTGAAATAAATTTATAACTCAATAAATGTTTCCTTATTGGTTCCAGGGCATCCTTTACACAAAATAATTTCTTTTTTATTTTGCAAAATCTTTTTTCTAAAGTCTATATACTCTTTGTTATTCCATATTTTTTTAACACCTTGTTTAAATGCATTCCCTAGTACATGCAGGTTATTCATATCAAAACAGCATGGAACCACTTCTCCATCCCAGTTTATTATCATCTCTTCCCATAAAAAATCACACCAATTTTTTATTTTCCTTTTTAAAACTAATTCATTACCTTTAAATGCGTATCTAGAATGTTCTTCTTTATCTGGAAGATATTTTTTAATATCTTCTTTAGAAAAATAATCCATGACTCCAACAGTTTTAAAAACTAGTTGGTCTATGCCTAATTCCCCTGCTAATTTTTTTATCCTTTCTATTTCATGTTGATTATGCTTCATTATTATGAACTGCAATTTTATGTAAGGAGTTTTTTTATTTAATTGTTTTTTTTCTTCTATTAAAAATTTAAGGGAATCTATAATTTTTTTAAAATCTCCTCCCTTTCGGTACTTGCAGTAAGTTTCTTCAGAAGCTCCGTCCAAAGAGATTATTAATTCATCAAGCCCTGAATCGATTAATTTTTTTGAGGTATCTTTATCCAAGAAATTGCTATTAGTGCTTAGATTAACAAAAATCTTTTTTTGTTCTGCATAGGATATCATATCAAAAATCTCAGGGTTTAGCAGAGGCTCCCCCCAGTTCCACAACCTTAAATGAATTATGTAATCCTGCATTTCATCTATTATTTTTTTAAAGTCTTGCAATGTCATAAAACCTTTTTTTCTTTTTATCAACCCTGCTCCAGTAGGGCAGAGTGGGCATTTTAGATTGCAAATATTTGTAGGTTCTATCATAAGGGTTGGAGGGTAACCCAATACTCTTGTTAACTTTAATTTTTTAGACACTTCAATTAAAATCAAATTAAATAATCTTTTTTTTCTAAATAATACATATTTTAAAAAATAATTTATTTTTCTTTTAAGTTTCATTTTTTATGTTCATAATCTAATATTTTGGTTGATTCTGACCTAGACCACTTAGAACTGTAAGTTTGTTTTTTTATTTTTATTTCATAAAAAGCCCTTAGCCAAATGTATAATCGTGCAGGGTATAAAAGCAAAGTCCAATAAAATTCTTTTATATTTTTTGGAAAGCTCAAGGACAAATAAATTCCATAAAATATTTCGTTTGAAAAGGATTTCATTTTTATATTTTTTTTATTTATATACTTATTCAATGCTTCATGTGCCTTTATGCTTCTGACTTTCTGTTTTATCCAGTCTTTAAAATTTCTCGGATACATTACTAAAACTTTTGCTTCCTTAACATAAACATTTTTATATCCCTTTTCAGTTATCATATAAGAAATGATAGCATCTTCTGCAACATCTAAAGGGATTTCATTGATTATTCCTTTTCTTATTGCTAATAGATTTGCACAATGTTCAACAAGATACCCTTTTTTATATCTTATTTCCCTCATCTTATCAGAAGCATTTGTTAGAAGATGAGCCCAATAACCTAATAGATTGTCTCTGGAATTCATTGCAGTTGGTCTGCCTCCAACAACTCCTACCTTAGGATCTTCAAAAGGTTTTAAAATTAAAGATATAGCATTATCTTCTAAGAATTTATTTCCATCTGTCCAGATTAGAATGTCGCCTTGGGCAAGTTTTATAATTTTATTCATAAGCTTATTCTTTCTGATTTCACATTCTTCCTGTTTAACATATTTTACTATTTGAGGGTATTTTTTCTTATATTCCATTATTACTTTTTTAGTAGGTTTATCTGGACAAGCTGCTATTAGTTCAAATTTTTTATGAAAATTCTTTTGAGTGAGAATTCGTTTTATGCTTTCTTTTGTTGATTCTGGATCTTCATATGCAGTGACTATTAAAGATATCATATTAAATTAAGTATATTATCTTGATTTTTATCTTTTAAATTTCTTTCCATTTATGCATGATAATCTTTATAAATCATCAATCAAGAATATTAAGATATGGATTATTAATATAATATGATAATTTCAAGAACCCCTTTAAGAATAAGTTTTTGTGGTGGTGGAACAGATGTCCAAGATTATTGGGAAAATTATGAGGGGGCAGTTATTAGCACTTCTATTGATAAATATATTTATATAATTGTCAAAGAAAGATATGATAATGAAATTTGGTTAAAATATTCAGAAAATGAGATTGTTTATGATGTTAATGATATAAAACATACTAGATGGAGAGAATGTTTAAAAAAGGTTGGAATTGATAAAGGAATAGAAATTGTTTGCTTGTCAGAGGTTCCTAAAGGAACTGGTTTAGGTGGCTCAAGTGCTTTTACAATTGGCACATTAAATGCATTATATGCATTAAAAGGCATTTCAAAATCTTCAAGTGAACTTGCAAAAGAAGCTTGTGAAATTGAAATAGAGGTACTAAAAGAGCCAATAGGAAAACAAGACCAATATGCTTCCTCTCATGGAGGATTTAACTTAATTGAGTTTCATGACACTTATAAAAAAACAAGAGATGCAAAGGAAATTTTATGTGAACAAAATAAAAAGAATAATATAGAGTCAAAAAAAGAAATGCTTCATAAAATGAAAGAATTTGCATATTCAGCAAAAGATGCATTACATTCTTCTGATTTAAGAAGATTTGGAGAACTCTTGCATGAGAATTGGGAATATAAAAAGAAGATGGCATGTAACCTATCTAATTCTAAAATTGATTATTATTATGATCTGGCAATAAAAGCTGGAGCAATTGGAGGAAAAATATGTGGAGCTGGAGGTGGAGGATTTTTACTTTTTTATGCAGAACCTGAAAAACAAGAAAGTGTTAGGGATGTTCTTAAAGATCTTAAGGAATTGGAATTTAATTTTGAATCTTTTGGAAGCAAAATTATTTATATAGGAGAAAAATAATTGAATAGGTAAGAAAATGAAAATAATGATTACTGGAGGCGCAGGGTTCATAGGTTCAAATTTAGCTAAAGAATTAATAAAAGATGGGCATGAAGTTATTGTAGTTGATGATTTTTCTTATGGCTCTTATTTGAATCTTAATAAAAATGGAAAACCTGTTGCAGAAATCCAAAAAATTTCAATATGTGATAATAAAATTACTGAAATTATGAGGGGTGTTGATTATGTTTATCATTTTGCTGCGAATTCTTGTTTGCCTATTTGTTTAAGCCAGCCTTATCAAACTACAGATATAAATGTCGCTGGAGCATTAAATATATTAGAGGCAGCAAGATTAAATAATGTTAAGAGAGTTATTTTTGCCAGCAGCTCTGCTGTTTATGAAAACAATGAAAAATTTCCATTAAAAGAAAGTGATGAAGTTAATCCGAGTTCTATTTATGGTGTCCAAAAATATTGTGGAGAATTATTTTGTAAATCATATAGAAAATTATATGATATGGATATTGTTATTTTAAGATTTTTTAATGTTTATGGTCCAAATCAAGATTATACTAGGCAAAAACCTCCTGTAATGAGTCAGTTTATTAAAGAACTTTTGGAAAAAAGTGCTCCGACTATATATGGAACAGGTGAGCAAAAAAGAGATTTTATTTTTATAGAGGATGTAGTATCTTTATGTAAAAACTTAATAGGGGCAGAAAATGCAAAAAATGAAATATTTAATGTTGGAAGCGGGAAAGTTTATTCAATCAATGAAATATATGAGATAATTGACAAGATTCTTAAAACAGGAATAAAGCCTATAAGAAAATCAGCACATGAAATGTATGAAGGAATTGATTCTATAACTCATGGAAAATCAATTAAACAAGAGGCTGTTGCAAAAGAAACAAATAAATTCACACAAGCAGATATATCTAAAGCAAAAAGATTGCTTGGTTGGGAGCCCAAAACCGACTTAAAAACAGGACTTTTGGCTTCGATTGAATTTATAAGGGGAATGGTAGAAATAAATAAGGAGTTTTAGGTGTTTAACTAAGCTTTTAATCATGTGAATGAAGATGAAAATGCAAATGACCAAGATTTTGTCCTGCAAGATATCCTTTATGAACACCTAACATAAGAGTTTGTTTTTTAGAATTGAAAAAAGTATCAAAAGCTAAATCTAAAACTTGAGCAAGCCCTTCTTGCTGATAAATGAATGAATTATCATCTCCTGTATTTTTATAAAAAGAACTTGTTGGAACAATTAATTGATGAAAATTATAGGGTGTGAACCTATTATGAATAACATTTAAGTCTTTATAGCCAGGTTCTCCAACTCCTTGTTTTTCCCTTTCAGATCTTTTACATAAAGGGCAATCCTCAAGTTTATGAATAGGACCTTCAACCTGCCAAGGTCTTTGCATTTTTGAAACCAGTATTTTTCCTCCAGTTCTTGTTCCTCCGGCTATACTTGGAGTATATAAATGAATAGATTCTGGAGATTGTGTAAACATAATCTGTCCTGCACGTATACCTTCTGTTACTGCACTCCAGCCTCTTTCAGAATCCAAAACTAGAGGTTTTTCAGCAGGAGAATCTTCGGAAGAATCAGTTAAATATCGCCATGTATCTTCATGTAACCAAGGAAGACAAGAGCTTCCTTCTCCTGTCATTAAATAGTCAATAGTGCCAAAACCCCAATGATTTAAGATTGGAGTATATGTTGCTCTATCAATACCTTGGTTTGATAGTGAAAAACCCAACATAAAATCAGGAGAAAGAGTTGTTTTAGAGTCAGTAAACTTTTCCTGTGCGTGGCTGATTGTCCTTGTGACTAGCTCTACTAAATCATTTATATTTGTTCTTCTTTTCATAACTTTATTATAAAAACATTGCTTTTAAATCTTTAGTTTTGTAACTCTTAAATAGTAGTATTATCATCTTTATAAACTCAAAGATTTCATTAAAATTATGATAAACCAAAAAGCATTAAAAAAACAATTAGACGAAATAGGGGATTCTGTACTTAAATCAATGGTTTTAGCAACATTAAAAGCAGGCAATAAAATAACTAAAAAAGAGTATAATGATGAACTTATGGAAAAAGGAGAACATCATTTTATTGTGACTTCTGCAGACTTTATATCTCAAAAAATAATATTAAAAAAACTTTCTGCAGATTTTCCAAGTGCTTATTTTATAACTGAAGAAAAAGAAAAAGATAAAAAACTAAGAAATAAAACTTTAAATTCTGAAAATTTTAAAGAATATGTTTATAAAAAAGAGAATTATATTTTTGGAATTGATTCTTTAGACGGAACAAGCCAGTATAAAAACGGTTTATATGAATGGAGTGTTTCTATTGGAGAAATGTTTGAGAGAAATGAAAGAGGTTCTATTTATGCTCCTGAAATTAAAGGAGGATTACTTGCATTTGGCGGTGCTGGTAATGGTGTATATCTTGCAGAAGGAAAAAACAAAATTCAAAAGGCCTATGTTGCAAAAGATAAAGAAGATAAAAATAGCTTGATTTATTATGGGGTGGATATTCCTTTATATTCTAATTATAATAGATTTGTGAATGAAATAGCTAATTTTTCAAGAACAATTAATATCTGTGGTTCATGTGCATTAGGGCTGGCTTTAGTTGCCTGTGGAAAAATAGATGCATTTATACAACCGACTCAAGCAATATGGGACTGGTTTGCAGGATATCCTTTGGTAGAAAATGCTGGCGGAAAAATTCAATTCTATAGATTTAAAGGAGAAAATATTTTACTAATTGATAAACCTGACTTAGAAGATTATAATCCAGAAAAGAAAAACTTAGGTTTTATTGCTGGAAATAAAAAACTTGTAGGCAGATTAATAGAAAAGTTAATAAATCTTTATAATAAATAAGAATCAGCTATCATGGAAATCAAACAAGCAGTTATTTTTTGCGGAGGAGTGGGAGAAAAATTAAGGCCTCTAACAGATAATATTCCCAAACCAATGGTTGATGTAAATGAAAAGCCTTTTTTAGAACACCTCATAAATCAACTTAAAGAACAAAGAATTTCTGAGATTATTCTATTAACGGGTTATAAAAAAGAAATTATTGAAGATTATTTTGGAAATAGGCAAAACTTTGGCATAGGTATAAAATATTCAAGAGGGCCTGTAGAATGGTTGACTGCAAAACTTTTATGGGAGGCAAAAAATCTAATTGATGATAATTTTCTTTTGTTATATGCAGATAACTACTTGCCATTTAATTTAAAAGAAGGAATAGAAAGTTCAATTGAATTCATTAAAAAAATGATAAAAATAAATAAAGAGTCTTTAAATAGAATATGAAAAAAGCTATTTTTCTTGACAGGGATGGTGTAATAAACAAAGATGTAGGGCTATTGTATAAAAAAAAAGATGTTAAAATTCTTCCAAATGTTATCAAAGCACTAAAAAAATTAAAGGAAAAGGATTATCTTATTGTTGTCATAACAAACCAGCCAGTTATTGCAAGAGGATTGATAACAGAAAAAAGATTAATAGAACTCAATAATTTCTTAAATTCATTAATAGAAAATTTAATTGATGAATTTTATTTTTGTCCACATCATCCAAATGCAAACCTGGAGATATACAGAAGAATTTGTGAATGCAGAAAACCAGCGCCTGGACTTATATTAAGGGCTGCAAAAGACCTTGATATTGATTTAACAAAAAGTTGGATGATAGGAGACATGCCTTCAGATATTGTTTCAGGAAAATCTGCAGGGCTTAAAACAATATTAATAGAGTCTGAAAAAAATAAAAAAGTGATAGAGACTGGGAAAAAGTGGGATATTGAAGAATCTGATTATAAATCAAAAAATTTGCTGGATGCATTAAAATATATAAAATGAAAGCAATAATACTCTCTGCTGGAAAAGGAACAAGGGTTCAAGAATTAAATAAAAACGTTCCAAAAGTTCTTCTTGAAATTTTAGGAAAACCTATGTTAGTTTGGAATATAGAACTTTTAAAAAAGTATAATATTAAGGATATAGCCATTAATACTTCTCATTTGGCAGAAAAGATAAAAGAATATCTTGGTAGTGGAGAAAAATTCAATATAAATATAAGATATAGTTACGAAGAAGAACTTCTAAGAACATCAGGCGCTTTAAATAATTTTAAAGATTTTTTTAATGAAACTTTTATTGTGATATATGGAGATATTATCTCTAAAATTAATTTATCTAGATTAATAGATTTTCATAAAAGGAACAATTCTAAAGCAACACTAGTTGTCCATAAAACAGACCATCCAGAAGATAGTGATATTGTGCAAATAGATAAAAATAATAGAATAATAAATCTCTTTCATAAGCCTGGAAATACAAATTTTGGAGATTTGGGAAGCGCATCTTTGTATGTTGTAGAGCCTGATATTTTCAATTATATTCCAGATGGCAAAAGCGATTTTATAAAAGATATTTTTACAAAAATGATAGAGAACAATGAAAAATTGTATGGATATATGACTGAAGAATTTATAAAAGATGCAGGAACTCCTAAAAGAATTAGAGAAGTAGAAAATTATCTAAAAAGTCATTTTGATTGAAAAAGATAAAGAAGATATTATAATTCTTGGAAAAGAATTAGGAATTGATTTTAAAGATACTTTTAGCTGTTATGTTGGAAAGGAAAAACATTGTGGAAAATGTTTAGCTTGTATGCTTAGAAAAGAGGGATTTTATTGGAGTAATATAAAAGATGAGACTGAATACAAATAAATTTAAAAATAATATTTTTATTATTGGATTATGACAATTCTGGTTTGTTTAGACAGAGATGGAACAATAAATAAAGATGAAAATTATTTTTTAGGAAGCACAGAAGATTGGAAATCCAAAGTAAAATTCCTTCCAGGAGTTGTTAAAGGCATTAAACTTTTAAATCAAATTTCAGATTTAGAAGTTTTTATTATAACCAATCAAGCAGGAGTTGCTTTAGAAAATGATGAATTCAAAGCTCTTACAGAGCAAAGATATCAAGAAGTGAATGAATATATAATCCAGGAATTAGCAAAAAAACAGGCAATAATTAGAGGATTTTTTGGATGTCCTTATGTTGATTTAAAATACGCGGAAAAATCAAGGCAAAGAGGCAGAACTATTGATTCAAAATATTTAATTGATAATCATCCGGACTGGAAACCCAATCCTGGAATGGTTGAAAAAGCAGCAAAATCTTTAGGAAAAAATTTGCGGGAATGTAGGGTTTATTTCATAGGAGATAGATTAACTGATGTTAAAACAGGATTAAATGCAGGAGGAACTGGAATTTTAGTCTCTAGATTTAAAACAAGAGAACTAGGAGATGAAGAAAAAGTTCAAAAATTAAAACTCCAATACCCAAATAGGGTTTATATTGCAAAAAATTTTTTAGAAGCAGTTAGAATCATAAAAAAAGATTTAGAAAGTGAACCTCCATGTGTCAAGAGCACGTGGAATCTATAAACACAATTTTCTAGCTTTGTCTACTTCGTCAACCAAAGCTCTTGCTTTAAATCATTAACTTCCAAACTTAAAAGATGCGAGTGTGCAAACATCAATAAAAATTTTGAGATTAACAAAAATTGTTTAGGAATTTTCTTTTGCTTTCACCCTAAGGCAAGACTTTATGGTATAACCTTAGTTTGACATTTGTCAAACTAAATTCGTCTATAAACTAATTTGACAGTTGCACAATTTTTCATTAAAACTCTAGGTATCTGTTTGTTTT
>JAGVWU010000044.1 GCA_018304145.1 Candidatus Pacearchaeota archaeon
ATTTTTATTGTTAAATATTTTTCTATATTTTATGCAGATTATAAATTTCAAAATTTTTATTAGGATTTTGGTAACTCTTTTAATATCTATTATCTTTTTTTATATTATATTTCCCAATAAACGCTGACAGAAAGCTATTTATATATTCTTTTTATAATGAAGTTGGTATAAAAGAGGTTAGAATGAAAACTAAAACTATTTTTCTTGTAATTTTATTAACGTTTTTTGTCTATTTATTCCTTCCTGCATCTTATTCTTCTTCAGGGGTTTTTTCTTTTGAAAAAAATGAAAAATTTTTTCCATTAATATTTTCTGAGCCAGTTTCTATTATAGATGACTCTGATAAAACAGAGATTAAACAGAAATTTCTAAATGAAACTATTAAATTTGAATATGGGAATTTTAGACCTGAGATAAGGAAAGGTAGCAAATCAACCGATTATTTTAAAAAATTAAACTTACAAGAAGATGAGATCTTTACTCTTTTGGAATTTGAGAATGGAGATGATATTATCAAAAATCTTGATCAAAAAGTTCTTGCATTAGTGTTAGATACCGATAAGGAAAAATGTGAAGAATGTGGCTCAAGTTGTTGGAAACTAATGCCAAATTGTAAAATTCCTGAACTAAATGATGAAAATCATCCACCACCATCACTAGATTCTGCTCCATATAACAACATTAATGAAGAAAAGTTTAGTGTGGAATATTGTGAAATATATTTGAAAAATAACTTACAACAAGCTTTTTATATAAGATAATATTGAGTAAATTATGAAAAGAGAGTTTGTTTTAGTTGCGGTATTTTTAATTATTATAAGTAATATTTCATACAGTTTAGCTTTATCGGAATATGAATTGTCCTATGATAGTGATGGTAATTTAATTCAAAGATTTAATAAATATTTTGAATATGATGGATTTAATCAGCTTAAGGTTATTCGAGAGGATAGTCTAAGTGGTAGGATAATTGAAGAATATTCTTATGATCCTGAAGGAAATAGAATAAAGAAAATTGAATTTAATTCGGATGGAACAAATACAACTACTTATTATATTGGAAAAGATTTTATTCAAATAGTTAATTCTTCAGGAGTTTTCAATGAAACCTATTATTCTGATGAGGAAAATTTAATTGCAAAAAAGGATAATAATGGAAAAATAGATTATTATCATCCAGATCATCTTGGAAGCACTAATTTAGTAACAAATGAATCTGGAGAGGTAGTTGAAGAAACTTTTTATTTTCCTTATGGAGAAATCATTGAAGGGGGAGAAAGTAGATTTTTATTTACTGGAAAAGAAAAAGATAAAAATACAGAATTATATTATTATGGTGCAAGATATTATGATTCTTTTTCAAAACATTTTATTCAGCCAGATAGTGCTATAGCTGATGTCTATAATCCTCAAGATTTAAATCGTTATTCTTATACAAGAAATAATCCATATAAATATACTGACCCGACTGGAGAGACTCCTACAATTGTTACTGCAGCTATTGGTGCAGGCATAGGTGCCACAATTGGTGCCGTTATTTCTATAGCTTCACAGACATATAGCACAGGTCAAGTAAGTTGGTCTGATGTTAGAAAAAGTGCTTTAACAGGAGGCATAGCCGGAGGAGTGGCTGGATTAACTTTTGGAATTGGAACTACCCTTTCAGGAACTGGTTATGGAGGATATGCTTTAGGGGGAGCAATTTCAGGATTCTCTGGAGGGAGAACAGGTCAAGTAACTTCAAATGTTCTCTATGGACAATCTTGGTATAATAATTTAATTAATCCCTTGGATATAGCAATTGAAACTGGAGCCGGAGCTGGACTTGGGGTTGCTGGGAAATATGCAGAAAGTTTTATTCAAGGAAATTATAATCAAGAAATTAACATTAAACAAAATCCAATTAGTGGGAGAGACGTTATAAAATCTATTGAAACATCTCGGGGACAAATCGGAATACAATCTCATGCTATAGACAGAATGAATGAAAGAGGAATTAGTATAGATCAATTAAGAAACACTATAGAAAAAGGAGAATCTTTTAATTATTTTCATGAAGGTAGCAATAAGTTAGGATATTATGATACTAATTCAAAAATCTTTGTTGGTTCATATAATAATGAGATTACAACCATTATCCAGAATGCTAATTCCAACTATATAAATAATTTAAAATCTTCCTTAACTTAGAATGAAAAAAATAAAATGGACTAATTTGGAAAAGAAATTATTAAATAGTCTAGAAAATATCCATGATGAAGATTTTTTAAAACTTTTAAAAAAATATAAGATAGATATTGAACTTGGAAATCCTCCTTATAATTCGGATGAGAAACTTTTAGGAGCTATTGGACTTATCACCGATACACCTCGTAAAAAAATAATTGAAGAGATAAAAAAGAGGGTAAAAATAAAAGAAAAAGGAGGCAATCTGATAAGACTAAACAAAAATGGATGAAAATACAAAAAAATCTGTAATAGTAATTATACCATTAGTTATTCTCTTAGTAACAATTGGAACAATTACTAATTATAGTTTATTACCAACAATTTTGGCAGGAATAATTGGAGCATTAATTGGGAAAATTTTATCATCAGTTTTAATTAAAAAGGATATTAAGAAATAACAAAAATAGAATTGATAAAAATGAAAATAAATAAAAAAAGAGGCAAAAAAATTTCCACTTTTGGATTTTACATATTATTTTTAATTATAATTATCCCTCTGGTTACGGCTGTTGATAACCCACCTGATGCATTTTTTAATCCTTCTAAGGATAATTCAATTGTTAAAAGTATTAGTAATCTTAATCCTAGTAAAGAGTTTGCAGTGTCATTATTTACAGGGGCTGTAACATATAATTTTCCTATTGAAGTTCCAAAAGGAACTAACGATTTAACACCATTAGTATCAATTAATTATAATTCACAAGCAGACAATAAACCAGGAATATTTGGTACATCGTGGGCTCTAACAGAGAATTATATACAAAGAATCATTAATTATACAAGAAATACAACTTATGATGATGAATTTAAATTAGTTTTTAACGGACAGGTTTACGATCTTACTTATGATACATCTGGAGGACTATATCATACTGAAATTGAATCTTATTTTTATATTAAGAATTTTAGTGGAGGAAATAATACATATGGGCAATATTGGATTGTAAAAAATAAAGATGGGACTTCTTATAGATTAGGTTTTAATAATGATTCTGAACAAATTTCAAATCAAGAAAATTATACTGTAAGATGGTATCTAGATTTAGTTAATGATGCATATAATAATAAAATCTTTTATTCATATAGAGAAAATCCAAATTCGGGAGATGCTGGAATTACTTATCCATATAAAATAGAATATAATAATGATAAACAAAGAGTTATTGAATTTATTTTGGATAATTCAAATAGACCTGATTTATTTACTTATTATGATCAAAGTAGTTTGATTAATATTACAAGAAGGTTAAAGGAAATACAGATTAAAGCAAATAATAGCCTTGTAAAAAAGTATGTTTTAAACTATGATTATTTAGATACCAGAAGTTTTTTGAAGAATATTTCTGTTTATGGAAGTGATAATGCGAGTATATTTTATTCGGAAACATTTTCTTATTATATACCTCAAAAAGGATGGTATCAAACAGATTATTGGAAATCACCTGATTCATTTATTGGTATTGCATATGATGATGCTTTTGATGAAGGTGTCAGGTTTGGAGATGTAAATAGAGATGGGTATATGGATATCATAGAAGGATATAAGGTTTTTGATTCAGATCCTGAATCTACAACTATTAGAATAAATAATAAAACTAATGGTTGGGATATAGATAATAACGAGAATTTTCCTCATAGTTTTGTTGTCACAGATTGGGGGGAGCTTTATGGCTGTCCTTCTATGGATGCTCAATATGGTATTAATCGAGGAATCCTTTCCTTAGACTTAAATGGAGATGGTTTTGAAGATTTATTAGTAAATCCCCATTCCAATTCAGGTAGCTGGAGTAAAATAGATGAATATGTCAATAATACAGCTTTCATTGGATTGGGTAACTCTACTTGGATAGAAAATATATCTTTTGCACTTAGTGGGGGAAAAGGACAAATTGTAAGAAAAGAGGCGAATTATCCCTCGGATACCCCTCCATGTTATGTAGTTTTTGGTGTTGATAGGGGAGTTAGGTTTGCAGATTTAAATGGGGACGGGTTAGTTGATGAAATAGAAGAATCTTCAAATGGATTATTAAACACCGGGAACGGATGGTATCAATCATCTGATTGGTATTTTCCAGAAGATATCATATTTCTTGAAAGACAAGCAGATACAAGCTGCAAATATCAATATGGTATAGATGTTGGTACAAAATTTATTGATATTAATGGGGATGGACTGGATGATGCAATTATCAGCCGAAAAGTCTATGGGGGATATTCTGGAGGTAATGAGAGAAAAATATTAATTAACAATGGGAAGAATTTTGTTGAAATCAACTGGACAATTCCAGAATATTTTGTTGACGATAAAGTCTACGGAGATCCTATTTGTTATACTAGATATGGTGTTGATCAAGGAGTAAGACTTGCTGATGTTAATGGAGACGGATTTGTTGATATAATCAAGGGTCAAGGAAGTGATAACAAGGTCTATATTAATAATGGTAGTGGATGGAAACTAGATAATGATTGGATTTTACCAGCTAACTTTGTTAATTCCTTGCTCGAAGACCAAGGAACTAGATTAGTTGATGTTAACGGAGACGGATTAATAGATATTATCAAATCTACCAATAGTAATAAAACTACTTGGTTAAATAATGCATCTAAACCTTATCTACTAAAAAATATTACTACAAAATATGGCGGATTCATAAATATAGACTATACAAAATCTTCTAATTTGGATAATAAGGGGGAGGATAACGTCAGCGATTTAGGTTTTAATGCTTGGGTAGTCTCAAATATTACAGAATTTAATGGTATGAATAATAGTCACAACATTACATCTATAATAATATATAATTATTCTGGAGGAAAATATGATTATTATCCTAAAAATGAATTTAGAGGATTTAGTTATGCTGAAGAAAAAATCGGGGATAAAAAAATTGAACACCATTTTTATCAAGATGACGGAAAGAAGGGAAAGGAATATAGAACTGAGACTCTGAATAGTCAAAATAATCCTTACATAAAGAAAGAATATATCTTTAATTCAACTCAAAAAAATGGATATTATATTACTCTTTTATCTGAAGAATCTGAATATACTTTTGATGGAAACTTAACAAATCCAAAAATAAAAAATCTCTCTTATAACTATGATGAATTCGGAAATATAATTAAAAAATGGTTTAAAGGGGATGTTAATGATATTTCTGATGATAAATACGAATACTATAATTATCTAAATAATTCAAATATTTGGATTATCAATAAAATAAAAAATTATTCTCTTTTTAATAATAATTCCATTAAAGTAAAAGGGAGTTTATATAGCTATGACAATCAGAATTATGGACAGGTTCCTACAAAAGGTAGTTTTACAAGAAGAGAAGATTGGTTAAATATGGGGGGAGAAAATCCTGTTACAGAATATGGTTATGATGTTTATGGAAATTTAATAAATCAAACTGATGCAAATAATCATACAACAAAATATGTTTATGGTATAAGAGATTCAACAAACACCTTTGTTGACCAAATTATTAATGCAAAAAATCAGATACTTAATTATTATTATGACCTAGGAACAGGCAATTTATTATCAGTTGTTGATGCAAATGGATATGCAACTAATTATACTTATGATGTTTTTGGAAGAAAGACAAGTGAAATATTACCTTATGATAGTTTATCTTATCCTACAATAAAATATGAATATGATTTTGATGGAATTTCTCCAGAAAAGATAAAGATATCTAAACAAGAAATAAGTGGGATTAATAATACTCTGGATTCTTATTCGTTTTATGATGGATTTGGAAGAACCATTCAAATAAAGTCAGAGGCTGAAAATCAAAAGCAAATAATTACAAACTATTTTTATGATAATAATGGTAGAATTAAATCAAAAAGCAATCCTTATTTTATAAATTATTTTGAGAATTATAGTTTTCCAAATTCTTCTATTAATAATATGAGTTATGAATATGACATTTTAGATAGGATTATTAAGATTATTAATCCAGATAATACCTATAAAAATCTTACTTATAATCATTGGAATATAACCATTTTTGATGAAAATGAGCATGAGAAAGATTATCAAATAGATGCATATAATAAAATAATAAAAGTATTAGAGCACAATAATGGAAATGTTTATATTACCGAATACCAATATGACCCTTCTGGAAATTTGATTGAAATTCAAGATGCAAAAGGGAATATTTTCAATTATACTTATGATAGTTTGGGAAGAAAAATTAAAATGAAAGATCCAGATCTAGGAATTTGGAACTATTCTTATGATAAGGTTGGAAACATTTTAAAACAGGTTGATAACAAAAATATTACAATTTTAATGGAATATGATGAATTAAATAGGATAATTAAAAAAATTTCTGATGAAGAAAATATAAGTTATACTTACGATATAAATAAAAATAATTCCCTCTCCATGATGGAAACTAAAAGTTCTATTACCAATTATACTTATGACAATCGTTTAAGAAAAGTTTCAGAGATTAATATTATAGATGGGATAAAATTTATCATGAATTATTCATATGATGCTATGGACAGAATTACTTTAAAGATTCTTCCAGATAAGTCAAATATAACTTATAATTATAATAATCAAGGAAAGGTTGGTTCAATAAATGATATTCTTAATATTTCATACAATGAATTAAATAAGCCAGCTACTAAATTGTATAAAAATGGATTGATAACCAATTACACTTATAAAACAGATAGTCTTAAATTAATGAGAATTAAAACTAGTGATAAACAAGACTTAAACTATGATTATGATTTTGTAGGAAATATAAAAAGTATTAATGACACTGCAAACTTAAAGAAATATTTAATGAATTATGATAATTTAAATAGACTAGTTTTTGCGAACTTAATAAATTATTCAAAAGGAGAAAATAAAACTATTAATTATTCTTATAATGAAATTGGAAATATGTTGAATATAACTTCTAATAATGAGAATATTAGTTTTAGTTATGGAAATTTAGCCCATGCTCCAATCAGCATATTCATAACTTCTGAAAACCCTCTAAACATTACTTTAATTGAGCCATTAAATAACACAGAAAATGAAGATGGAATTGTACAATTTAATTTTTCATTTAGTTCTGTTAACGAAATTCAGAATTGTTCATTATGGAGTGATTTCTCTGGAATTTGGGAATCAAACCAGACATTACCATTATATAAAAGAGCTTATGGCTATAATTCTCAGGGAACTATTATTTCTCCGGAGAATGTTTCAGATAATAGTTACGGTGATACATTGACAGAGAGTATTTTGTATCCCGGATCCAATTTTACCCTTAATTTTAAGCTTAATGCTAAAGACAATATTACTGTCTATATGAGAATTAAAACACCTTCAGAGAATTATTATTGTTATAATTGGTCATCAAATCAATATGTACAAGCACCTTTTGGTGGAGGAAGAGGTTGTTTTTCTATGGAATATGCAAATAGTAGTATGGATTTTTATAATGATTGTATAGATAGCTATGGAAATATTTCTTTCCAAATTCGTGCAACATCCACATGCAATACTTCTATTAGTGATATTTACATTAAATATCATCCTCTTTCTGAAGAACAAATAATTAATTTTGAAAAATTAAACTTAGGTAATGGATTGTACAAGTGGAATGTTAAATGTTTTGATAAGGAAGGACTAAGTAGTTTTGGAATAAATAATTGGACATTAAATGTTAGTAAAATTGTCTTACCAAACGACCCTCATAAAACTTATCATAAAGATGCTTTAGGAAATACTGTTGCATGGTTAGGAAATCAAGGAAATATTGTATTAAAAGGAAAGTGTTTTTCAGGAGGAAATTGTAATAATCCTGGAGATGGTTCAATTATTTTTAGAAATGATTCTAATTACAATCTTGGGTTTATTAATGTAACCGGAGATCTTTGCATAATAAAAGGAGATTGTTCAGATAAATCGGCTAACTGCAATAGTCCTGCAGATGGAGCATTCATAATAGCAAACTCTACTGATTATACTGCCTATATAGATGGTGAAGGAGATTTATGTTTAGTTGGAGGATTATATGAAAATGCAGATTTGTAAATTATATTTTATTTTGGTAATAATAATTGTTTTTTCTGCATTAGTCAGTGCTGGAAGTATTGTTTCCAAAGAAGGAGAACTAAAATTAGAAGGAAAATTTGATATTAATAGTAGTGAAGATTCAACAGCATTTATCTCAAATGACGGGAATAGCATAATTATGAATCAACCTCTAGAAGAAATTTCATTAAATAATGATTCCTTGGAAAATGCAGAGGTAAATTATATAGAAAAAGTAGAAGTTTCTCAAGAAAAATCTAAGGTTTTTATTACAGGTGCTGTTGTTGATAGTAAATTTAAGAACTATATTATTCCTCTATTAATAATTATCGCTATAATTTTAGGGTTATTGGCTATAAAAATAATGAGAAAAAATAAAACTAAACTACGTTGGGCTAAAGCCCAACGGGTTTTAACAACAAATTAAAAATCACCTATTCTCTTCTGTAAAATTGGTTTGACATCTTCTATAGAAATTA
>JAGVWU010000045.1 GCA_018304145.1 Candidatus Pacearchaeota archaeon
TTTGTTTGGTTCATATAATTCAAAACAAGAACCCTTACTTTTATTTTTCGGTTTTAGAATTATTATATTTTAGAGTCTACCCAACTGTCAAAGTGGGGTATAGATATTAGTTTTGATAAAAAAATTTATTTAAAAAATTCCCAATAACCCTTTAATATTATACCATTTATAAAATTATTTAATAACTCTCTATTTTTTATTTTCATTGATTCAATGTCTTTATTTGAATATAAATGAAGCTGAATAGGATTTTTCTATTTATATTTCAGAATTCTGCTAATTTCAGGGCTCTTCCTCTTTTGATTCAGAGGAAAAATCATAAGAGCCAAAACTTCCTCCTCCGCCTTTCCCTTTTCCCCTGAATAACCATAAGTATAAAATAATAATTATGATTACTATTAAAATAGCTATCCAAAACCAGCACCATGAGCATTTTGAAGATTTGCATATCTGGGATTCTTCACTTCCCACACCTTGAATTATTGTAAGCATTCCAGTTCCCCTTTCAATGCTGTTTCCATAAAATACCTCTGCATTCAATGGCAGCGATGTAATAGGAAAACTATTGGTATAGAAAATAGCTGTTAAAACTCTTGTCTCTCCTGGAAAAATATCCTCTATTTTTGTATCAGCGCTTGCTAAATCTTGTCCGTTATAAACCAGCTTCACTCTTCCATAAACTTTTTTTAAAACTTCTTCTGCTTCGCTTTTTATCTGAATCTCAACTTCTGCTTTTTCACCTTGCTTGACTGGCTTTGCACTCACGCTTAAAATGCTCAATTTCTTTGGAATTGCAAACCTTGGATTTGCATATGCATCAGAGACATTTAAAAAAACTCGAACCTCGCTTCCTGCACGAGTAGCAAGCCCTTCCCCTCCCTCAACAATAGGCCTCGCTCCTACGTTTAATTCATGAATTCCTGCCTTGCTGAAACCTTTTGGATATTTTACTAAAACTTTAATTTTTTCAGAAGGAATATCTTTTGTAAAAGAAATCTTGGTTTTATCTAGATTTAAAACATCTTTAAATTCTTCTCGGATAGTTTCATTTATTGCCAAAAAACTTATATATACCTCAACATCCCCGTCTTTTGGAGGAGAATTTACAACTTCAATTTCAAAGCTTCCTATATCTTCGGGTTTAAAATTAAGATTAATTGAACCAGGACTGACTCCCAAAGCATAAACATTATTTAAAAGAAGAAAGATAAAAATAATAATAAACTTAAGTTTTATCATATCATTATAAAATTTTTAAGATTTATCCAACAGAGCATACTGCTCCAGATGCATCATAACCGGTTATAGTAAGTAGAGCTTGTTTAGATCCTATTCCTTCTTGATTACTGATCTTAATCTTAACATTCAGATATAACTCATTATTGATTTGTAAATTTTGAAGACCCCTTATAGTCCCTGCAGTATTATCAATTAATCTTTTCTGGCTACCAGTGCCTATTGCATTTTCAATATTCAAACATGAGGAAGGAGTTATAGTACACTGCAAAGTAGCTGATGGTTGAGAATCCCCAGGAAATTTATTATCAGCAGTTTTAAAACAATTAGTACCGCAATTATCCGCTCCAGTCCAGCCATTAGAATCGCTGGTTGCAGGAGCTGAAATCCAAAATAATGTCCTACTTGGATCAGTAGGATTTACAGTAGATGTTTGATCAAAAGGATTTTTATCAGAATATAAAGTAATACATATTGGAGTGGTTCCAATATTCCTTATTAAAAAAGGTTTAGTAAGATCAGAAGACACAGCTTGTGCCCAATAATTTGATCCCCTTGAAACTGTTAAACTCACTGTGTCTGCAGCTATCTCACCAACATCATTTGCTACTGTAGCTAAACTGCTATCTACAAATATAACATTGACAGTTCCACCAGTCTCAAGCCCCCCAAAAGATAAAGTTCCTGCCTGCCCAGCTCTTCCGCTAATGCTACCTACCCCTTTTAAGAATAAGAACGTAACATAGCTTGTTAATATTGAAATAATTATAATAACCACGATAGTTATTATAATAAAATTTGTTTTTTTCATTTTAATCTTTTATTCAGTTACATTTATATTTAATTTTCCCTGGCTTTGGTCTCCTTTTACTTCGATATTCAAAACCCCTGTTGTCCTGTCTCTTTCTGGTTCTTTAAAATAATATTTGTAAACAGCAACAGTTACAATAATAGAAATAACGATCGCAAAGATAATTGCAATTACAGCCCATTTTATCCAATTGCTCTCAACACCTTTTTTATTCATGCAATTAAAAAAATTCTATTCTTTATAAATGTTTTGTTTTTATGTCTAATAAATAATGCTTTTGCATTATTTATTCTAATCAATAATTTAATTTGATAGCACAATATCCTCGTTGCTATTCTTGTTTTCATAACAGATGTTCTTCTTGCATTAAATCTATCTCCGTAACAATTTGTTAAGCTTCCAAAAACACTTTCACCTCTTCCCCTTTGTTTGTACCCTAATCTGTTTTCAGGCATTTTATATAATTGCCTTGCTTTTCTTCTATAAAATCCCCTATATCTTTTCTTATTCGGGCAGATTATTAGGATATAACCTTTTTTGAATAAACTCTTAATTGTTTCAATTTCATCATACCAAGCATCTGCATATAATTTTCCATTTCCATCTGGAACTGCCTCATTAACGGGGGATACAACATCAACTTTTTTGAAACTAATACCTATTGGATAAACAGTTTGGTTTGCAATCTTATTGCAAACAGTAACATTAATTTCATTAATATTCCAGCTGGTAAATTTAGTAGAGTCTACAAATGTAAACAGCAAGGATAAAGCTTTGTTTAATAGAGCTCCTGCTATGCAGATAAATTGAGATATCAAAGAAAGCATTTTAGGATTCTTTTCCCAATAGGCAATAACAGAATGGTCAACTCTCTCATTAAAAACAAATTTTGAAAGATGTTCTTCTGCCCCTCTTAAAGTTCTTTTATCAAATTCTTTTAAAGAAATAAGAAAGGCGTAACCTTCTATCTCTCTTTTGGGTTTCCTGCCTCTTCCTCCTTTCAAAATATTGCTTTTTCTACAAATCCTCTTCAAATTAAAAAACGCAAGATTTATAGAATTAACTTCATTACACCATCTATTCAACATTTTAATCACCCCTTTGCAATATAAGGGGTGATTACTTAATTAATTTTTAGACACGCTCTGTTTTTATTTTCATCAAAAAAATAAATAAAAAATTTTAAAAGGAAAATTTTAGAGGAAAAACAAATATTTTTAAGCATGAATTATTTATCTAATTTATGAATAATGAAAAATTAGATTATGTCATAAAAGGGCTTTCAAAATTAACTTTTGTTAAAGCAGTAATTTTATTTGGAAGCCAGGTAACTGGAAATGCAAGACCAGATTCTGATACAGACATTGCAGTGTTAACAAAAGAGATAGATAATGATAAAGAAACGCAAATATTGGGATTTTCAAGTGAAAAATTTGATATTTCCATTTTTAATAAACTTCCTTTGATAATTCAATTCAGAGTTATAAGGGATGGAAAATTAGTATTTTGCAATGATAAAAAGTACTTTCATAATATAAGTTACGAAGTTATAAGAAAATATCTAGATTTTTCTGTATTTATAAACAATTTTTATAAAAAAATAATCAAAAATGTATGACTTACAAAGGGTAGGCAAAATAATAAAAACCTGATACACTTAAAATCCTTTTTATAATAGCTGCCATTCGGCAGAATATTCTTGCTCCTTTGTTTCGGTGCTCAACAAACTCGCTTATTTTTATTATTAGTTAATAATGGAAATCAGCGAAAAAATTAGCAGGTGGCGAGCATTTGTATTTTAGTAATAGAAATAAAATAAGAAAATGCAAGTGTGAGGAAATTTTTGAGCTTTATTCTCTAGTAAAAATATATTTTTACTAACAAACTTAAAAGTGTATTTATAAACAAAATTCAGAAAGTTTAGAATAAGAGAATATTTTCAAAAAAAATAAATCTTCAATTAAATTTTAATACTTCCTCTTCTTATTTCAAGCATGATAAAAATAATTTTAGGATTGATAATTTTATTAATTCCTTTTTTATTGACTTTAAAATTTCAAGACAGGAAAAAAGGTTTTTTTTCTATCCTGGCTTTTTTCATATTTTTTCATCTTATAACAGCTTTAATAACTCAATTCTTTGGAATTTTTAATTATCCTATTATCCTCTCAATAAATATTCTTTCAGGTTTAATAATAATTTTAAAAACAGACTTCAAGGAATTAAAAGAAAAAATTGCATTTAAAAAAATAAAAATTGATTTTATCCTTATTTTTGTTTTGATAGTAGTTTTTATCGAGCTTTTTTCAGTCCATTTTAATTACACTGGAAAAATTTCTGATATTAAAAATCCTTATGAAAATTTAAAAGAGGTCAAAAACATGAAATATGTTTATCCTTATTTTTCTGATGAATGGGTTGCTGTTTCCTTGATAAAATATTCAACTGAAACTGGAAAACTGCCTTTTGTCAATCCTTTATGGAAAAATTCATATTTTCCAAATTTGGAATTTGCTTTTCATTCTTTTTTGTCTGAATTTTTTCTTATTCTTAATCTAAATCCTTTAACCTCTTATGTATTTTTTGCAATCATCTTCGGATTATTAATCTGCTTTTTGGTTTATTTTCTTTTAAGATTCAATAAAGTGGGAAGATTTGCCTCTGCAATTGCTGCATTGAGCATACCTTTAATTGTTAATTCAGGAACTTTTCCAGGCATTTGGTATCTTATACCCTTAATCATAGGATTAATCTGTATGCTCCTAACTTTTATTTTTATTTCCATTAATGATAAAAAAATGATTTTTCTTTCAAGTTTTTTGACATTAATTTTTTATCCTCCTCTATTCATACTTTTAATTTTCTCAATAATTCCTTATTTTTTATTTTATGATAAAAAATATGCAAAAAACTTTTTTTTGTTTTTTTTTATATGTTTTTTAGCTATTTTATTTTTAATTTTTAATCTGGAAAAAAATGCAAATAGTTTTAATTTTATAATTTCAAAGATTTTTTATCTTTTTGTAATATACTTGATTCCAGATTATTCAATCTGGAAAATCATTCCTTTGTTTTCAATTATCTTCGCAATATTAGGATTAATAAAATTTCGGAAAAAAATATGGATTTTTCTTCCTATTTTTGTTGGGCTTGCATTTTGGTCTTTGTATTCAGTTATTTTAGTTAGATTCATAATAGACTATGACAGGCTTGTCTTTGCAACTTCTGTTCTGATTATAATAGTTTCTGGATTTGGAATGGATTTTCTTGTTAATCAGTCAGAGAAGTTTTTCAATAAAAAAACCATAAGAATTTTAGAGGCAATAATTCTTGTTTTATTCCTTATTTATGCTTTTAATTACACCTCTCATGATAAATGGGAAAATATAAAATTCTATGGAAATGGAAAGGTTTTCAATCCTACCTCTCCTGCAACAGTTTTTCTTCAGGAAAAAGACTTGGAATTGTTTCAGAATATAACTGAAAAAGTCTTTATTGCCCCTCCTTGGAAAGGATTGGTAATTGGAGTTGCAACAGGCAATTATCCTTTGGAATCTAAGGGGTCAACAATAACAAATCAATTTTTTACCTATAACAAATTTATGGAATTAAATTGCAAAGAAAAAAAGCAGACAGCCCTTGATTATGATATCAGTTATGCTTATTCTGAAAATTTTTCCTGTGATTCCTTCAGGCGGATTGGAAAAAGCAAAGAGCTTTATTTGTATGAATTTGAAAAATGAGTGAAGTCAATCTTCAGTTTCCCAATTAATCTTTTAAATACTAAGTTATGTCTTCTGAAATATTGCTTTCTCTTTATTACTTGAAGTTTTACCTCTTAAAGCGAAAGTTTGAGAAATTTGCAGAATTCTTAATATCATAAATAATAAACTTGCTTTTTTACATGCTAAAGCATACAGATTTCTTCTTAATTAATGTCAATAATCACAAGTTTTGTAAATAAAACTCTTCTCTTAACTGATTTATCAATACGTTAATGATAGAGAAAAGAAAAACTTGATTGGACTATGGACAGCAAGTTTTTCAAAAAGAAATGTTTATTCTAAACAGGTGTCAAAATCAAACAAACTAAAAAATTAAATTTATGCTTAACTATCCAGCAGGATTAATATCTTTTTTATTTATTTTTAAAGTCTCTTTTGTTTTTTTAACAGCTTTATTTTTTCTGTTTTTTGTTGTTTTCCTTAATAGTATTATTTTTATTATAATAAAAATTATCAAAACAATAAAAATCAAAATTGCTGAAATAATTATCAAGCTTTTCTTTGAGAATATTTCAATCTTTTTAACATTAAGCAATTCTTCAGATTCTTCAGAAGCTTCACATTTTATTTCTAATTCAGGAACCCTTTTATTTGTTCCGCATTTATTATAATCATAGCATTCTCTCTTTAGTTTTCCGTTGGAGCATCCTCCATAATTTGAACAAACCCAGATTTCTTCGCAAATCTTTTCATTATTATTTCTAGGGATTAACACTGACTCTACGCTGGATTCACTGCCTCCACCGCCTCCGCTTCCTCCTCCACCAGAAGAAGCAGGGCAAGCTCCGCAATCTCCTGTGCAAGAAGAGCAGGTTTCTCCCCCATTGCATATTCCATCTCCGCAGTAATCTCCTTCTTTAACCTCATAGCTGCTGAATCCATTAACTTCAACCTCTAATTTAACTCCTTTTATGTAATTTATAATCTTGCAATCATTGCATTTTATTTCATCTCTGTATATTTGGGGGTTTATAAAATCAATATCTGAAAATTCAATTTCAGCAGGTTTTTTAAATTCCTCAAAAAAAGTTGAATTTAAAAATATTTTTTTGTCTCCAATTTGAATAAAAGCAGGATTATCCAATTTTATTCTTTCAAAGCATCCACTCTCATTTATCCTGACCAGTTTTATTCCTTTTTTAAATTTAATTTTAAATTTTGTATGCTCTATTGTAAAATTTTCAAACATCAAAATATTACTTATATTAATGCCTGAAATAGAGAAGATTCCTTTTTCAGGAAGATATTTTTCTAATTCAGAAGGATTATTAATAAAATAATTTTCATCTGTATAATTACATAAGTCTTTTCCACCTGGGCAAAAATGAACATCATAATCATATAATTCATCGTTATCAGAATCTATGCAGTTTTCTGCAAATCCGCATCCAGAAGGAAAATTAAGAATATCGCATGTCTGTCCATTTAATAGGCAGTTATCATTATTTTCTGTATATTCACATTCATCCAGATTTTCATTGCAGATATCATCAGTGCATAAATAGCTGTCTTCACATTCAACAGGATTTCCATTAATGCATCCATTATCATTGATGCTGCAGATTTCAGTTCCATCACAATGTAAATTATTATCACACCTGCTATGGTTCTCCATATAAGCACAGCCAATTGCTCCCAAACATAACTCTTCAGTGCATCCGATTCCATCATCACACATATTATTATTTCCCAAAGTTATAAAAACAGGGCCGCTGTCAATAACTCCATTGCAGTCATTGTCTTTTCCATCGCAGGTTTCATTAATAGGCTCAATATTTCCATTACAATCTCCCCATTCTCCATTAACACAATTTTGAGTTCCATATTTGCATTCTCCAATATTGCTTGTACCGCATGTTTGTGTATCTCCCTCAGTGCATTCGCATCCTGCATCTATTTCTCCATTGCAGTCATTGTCTTTTCCATCACAGATTTCAGCAACAGCTCCTGCAAAAGGATTGCAATTATCAGTTTCAATTCCATTTATGCATTGCATCAACCCTTTATTTCCGCTGCATTCTCCAATGCCGCATAAAGTTTCTTCTGAAACATAATCATCATCAATCAATCCATTGCAATTGTCATCAAGGTTATTACAGTTGTCATCAGGATTAAGCTGTTTAGCAGTAGCATTGCATATTGTTGTTGATTCATCAGCAGAACAAACCATGATTCCATTGCTTAAACATTCGCCGATTCCAATTGAACAAGGATTCCCTTTATTAGAAAAGGTTTCATCAATTAAGTCATCGCAATCATCATCAATATTATTGCATTTCTCATCAGCACCAGGATTAATCAAAACATTATTATCATTGCAATCAGCAATCCCGCATCCTGTTGCTGATTGGTTATATCCATCTTTGTCATTGTCTATACAAATCAAAAAGAAATTTATATTCAAAATGTTTGACACGCTCTTTCCAATATAATTCGCATTTCCGCTTGTATTATAAACATAATTATAGCTTCCAGCAGCAAAAGTTTGCACATCAGGATTAGAAACAAGAATTCCATTTCTGTATAAATTACAGGTTAATTGAGAAGGGCAATTAGCTCCCATTACACTTGTCTGTATTCCGCCACCAACATTCCAAGAAGGATTTGCATTTAATAATAAAATATAACTGTTATTTATCAAAGCAGAGCAGCTTGATGCAGAACCATCCCACCCACAATTTCCAAAACCGCATTTATCATTCGAACAAGTTGTTGAATCTCCGTCGTAATCAGTGCATGTTTTTCCTGAACATCCATAACAATTTCCTAAAGCATCTCCTAAAATATTAATATAATAACATCCCTCGTTAATGCTGTCGCATTCATTTCTGTCGCATAAATTAAATACTCCTGTTCCG
>JAGVWU010000046.1 GCA_018304145.1 Candidatus Pacearchaeota archaeon
TAAAATTGACAGAGATATAATGTTCGTAGATAGCAAAGGCTTTACGCGTTTCTCCCTCCGCGGCACTAGTAGAGAAAAACTCCTTCGCACTTTAGAAGGCATGGATATATCTAAAGAGGCAATGAAGATTATGACAGCGATGCCTTATGTCGCAGGAGCGTCAGTTAGGCAGAGATTCAATAAGACAGATATTAATAGTTTGGCAAAGATGTCGTTGAGTATAGCAAATGCGGTTCATAAGCGCTCACTCACAATCCCATATCGCAGCGAGTGGGGTCTAGAGAAGCCAGTCTTCTTTTTGGGCTTTTCAGGCAAGGGCCTGAATGAGTTTGTGTATGAGCTTGCGAGGATTATGTTGCGCAAGCGACATTGACTAACGCAGACGTTAGGCTTATGTTACATCAGTAATATTGACTAACCCACAAGTTAGGCTTATGTTGAAGAAAAGACGTAAATAACTTAGCTTATTTATGTTCTATATGTGTTGGCAAGAATTAAAAAGATATTTTTGGAGTTATCTAAATAATTTTAAAAAAGAATACTTAAAACCTGGAGTAATTATACGAATTAGTGTTTTAATATTTTTAACTATTTTATTGCATTTTGCATTTCCATTTGAAATTAATGAAAAAGATCTAAGCAAAGACTATAGTCAATATATTAATAACACTATTTTTTTGGAAAAACCAAAATCTTTTTTTGATACCAATGCACTAGATGTAGAGTCTATAGATGATTTATGGAAATTAATCTATGTGCAAAGTGGATCAGAAATTTGTTTCGATAATGTTATGGTACAGTATTCTTCGCCAAGTTCTAATCATCCTGTTATTTCGGGAAGCGAAGAATCGTATTCAAATAATATTAACATTAGTATAAATAATGGAGATTTTTTTAATGTAGAGAAGGAAGAATGTAAAAAATTAAGTAATGATAACAACACTATAAAAATAAAGTGGGAAGTACAAGATAAATATATTATGCAACCATTAAATGATGAATACATATTATCTCAAAAACTAGATGATGATAGATTAATAGTTAAAAGTAAATCGAATAATAATTTACTGTTTGTATTGCGTAATAAGGATGAATTTAATCCAAATGAACATATATTAGATTATGAAAATATTTATTTAACAAAAATACAATTATTATATAGGGTACCTATGTTAATAACCATAAAGCCAAATCTCTTTACACAAATTATCAGAGGCGTATTCTTCTTTTTTTTAATAGGTGGTTTCTGTTGGGCGGTAATTAGGACAACTGTTTTGTTTATTAGGGATGGATGGAAGAAATAATGGAATTAACACTTACGGGTTAGCTCTAAACTTTATAGGATCTGCTTGGCTCGTTTTTACCTTTATCTCAATTCTTTTTCATAGCTTTCAATTACGTTTAATAAATGCCTTTGGTCAAATCGTATATGCTTTCTTCTTCTTGGTTCTCGGGTATAAAATTTGCTGTCCATTTCCTTAAGTATTTTAAGATATAGAGTTTTAGCTTCCTTATACATTTTTCCCCAGTCTTTTTGTTGTAATTTTACCCGATCAATCTCCATTTTAGGCATAAAATTTTCTTCAACCTCTGGATAAAGAGTATGCGCATATTTGTTTCTTATCTCTATAAATTTTTTTTCATCAGCCGAAAATTCTTCATATAACTTTTCTCCCATGCTTTCTATTAGTTTTTTAATTATCTCGAATTTTTTACTAAGAGACATATAACGAAGAAAATATTTTACAAAGATATCTCTTTCTATATTTATTTGTGTATGGTAACTAGCGTCCCAAGAACTTAATCCAAAAAAAGTTGTGATTTCTTCATCTAAATAGTTTTCAAGCAAGATAGCTAATTCGATAACTTCATATCGCATTTCTTTTTTATTCATTTTTACTTACCTCAAACTTTCCTAAATAAATTTTTGTCCTTTTGTTGAAGCGTTTATTATTTTGCTAATGCCGTGTGAACCTTTGTTATGATCAACTGCAAATACAATGTTATCAAAACTTATTTTCATTCTAAAATCCATATTATTAAGCATAAAACCCTTTCGTCGTGTGTTACTACGGCTCGTATCGAGAAAGATGTAAATAGATATCTTGTAGTTTTAGTTTATGTGTTTGTATAAAATTAAAGACGAATTAAAAGATTTAAGATTAATCGATAAGATAAATCTCATGGCGTTACTACTTGGATTTTTTTCCTTATTTTTTACTTTATGGTTAGCGTCCCCCGTAGAGTTGGAAATTTCAGAAAATATAGATGTTGATGCTGGACGACTTAATATTACCGTAAAAAATATAGATTGGATAAGATCTACTGGTAATATATATTTGTATAGACTTGAAGTAAGCGGAGATAAACCACACATAGTATTACCAGATTTAAAACAACGAAAAATAAACAAATTCGAATTGAATATTAATGTTAAAGAAGAACCGATATCAGCCTTTCGACAAGTAGATGAATTTGGAGAGAGTTGCACCGTACCTTTTGGAAAATTATATTTTGTAACCGAAAAGACATCTATATCGTATAAAATAAGTTGCGATTCGTGTTCTGCACAAGGATTAATTAGGAGAATTCCTGATTTTGGAGCTGTTAAGGGAATTAATACTTTAACGTCTGATAATTATTGTAATTATTCTATTCCAGCGTATAGTTGGACAGAATTTTACTTAGAAGATGTTCGTTAAATTATGTTGCGAAAGCGACATTGACTAACGCAGACGTTAGGCTTATGCTAAAAAGACAGAAGAGATAAGTTTATATTTTATAATAGGTGGACTTCCGCTAATTGGTTTAGGAATAGCTATTTTAGCCGATAAATATAGAATAATAGGTAGGTAGAAAGATTAAATTAGAAGGCTATGTTTGCGAACGATGCGGGCATAAATGGGTTCCTCGAGAAACAACAATTGAAGAGCCAAAAGTCTGCCCCAAATGCAAAAGCCCTTATTGGAATATGACGAGAAAAAGTGAGGAGAGAAGATGAGTGATAATATGAAACGAAAAAAAAGTAAAATCCCTATAAAAGAACGCTCAAGTGCACACGAGTTTGAAGATAAGGTTAAACAATATACTCACCAAGACAAGCAAAGGGCAAATAATCCTCCTGTAGGGCTTGTTACTGCTGAAACAGACCATCTAAATGGAATAAAAAAGTATGAATATGATCCTCATTTGGATCCTCAACTTATCTGGACGGGAAAGAAAGAAGGACAATCTTTCGATGTTGATACCGTTTCTCTTCATGTCCACGAGAGAATAGACCCTTTAACAATTATTGAGGCTGTAAAGAAAAAAGAGGAAACTGCTCAGATGCAACTATTTCATTATTTTGAATCATCAGGAAGTAATTTGTCAATAAGAGAAGCAATCGAGTTCTATAAACACAGCCAAAATTGGTCTAATCGTTTGATTGCTGGAGACTCTTTAATAGTCATGAACTCTCTCATTGAAAAAGAAGGTATGTCTGGAAAAGTTCAAATGATTTACATTGATCCACCTTATGGAATTAAGTATGGTTCTAATTTCCAACCATTTGTGAATAAACGAGATGTTAAAGATGGAAAAGATGAAGATTTGACTCAAGAACCTGAAATGATTAAAGCGTTTAGAGATACTTGGGAATTGGGCATACATTCTTATTTATCTTATTTAAGGTATAGGTTAAAACTTGCTAAAGAACTTTTAACAGAAAGTGGAAGTTGCTTTGTACAAATTTCTGACGAAAATGTTCACCATGTTAGAGAATTAATGGACGAAGCTTTTGGTCCAGAGAATTTTGTTAATCAGATAGGATTTAGAACGACTATGACTAAACCAACTAAGTTACTAAATAATGTTTTTGATTATATTATTTGGTATTCCAAGGATAAAAAACAGATAAAATATCATGATCTATATATAGAACGAATTGATAAAGAAGGATTTAAAATTCAAGATTTAGTGGCTGCTGTTCCGCAAACAAGGTATGAGTTTGAATATAAGGGTAAAAAATATAATCCCCTTAAGGGATGGAGAATTACTAAGGATGGAATGGAGCGATTGGCAAAGGCGGGAAGATTGCATGCAACAGATAATCTGTTAGGTTTCAAACGACCATATACTGATTTTCCTTATTTGCAGTTAGATAATATGTGGTCAAAGCAAATGGCTGAATCTAACAAATCTTATGTGGTGCAAACAAATAATGAAGTTATTCAAAAATGTCTCCTGATGACGACTGATCCTGGAGATTTAGTCCTAGATCCAACTTGTGGAAGTGGAACAACGGCTTATGTTGCAGAGCAATGGGGGAGAAGATGGATAACCTGCGATACTTCGAGAGTTGCAATTACTCTTGCTAAACAAAGAATAATGACTTCTTTATTTGATTATTATGAATTATCTCATCAAAGTGAAGGAGTTAGTTCAGGATTTAAATATAAAACAGTTCCACACATAACTCTTAGTTCAATTGCAAATAATGAACCCGCACAACAAGAAACTCTTTATGATCAACCATCAGTAGATAAGAAAAGAAAAAGAGTTACAGGACCTTTCACTTTAGAAGCAGTTCCATCTCAAAGAGTTACAAGTTTTGAAGCTGTTGAGAAGACAGCTCAAGAACCAGATATAACAATTGCTCGTTCTGGAGAAACAATAAAGCAAAATGACTGGATAGACGAAATGTTGGCAACAGGAATAAGAGGAAAAGGCAGGCAAAAGATAGAATTTACTAGGATAGAAACTTTAGGCGGAACAAGATTTGTTCAAGCTGAGGCAGAAACGAAAGATGGACAAAAGGCAGTAATCTCATTTGGTCCTCAATATGCTCCTTTAGAGCAAAGACAAATTGAATTAGCAATCGATGAAGCCCAGACATTAGTTCCAAAGCCAAAAATAGTTATTTTTGCTTCTTTTCAGTTTGATCCTGAAGCCGCAAAAGATATTGACGAATTAAAATGGCCATGAGTAACTATTCTAAAAGTTCAAATGAATACTGATTTACTTACAAATGATTTAAAGAAAAAGAGATCAAGCAGTGAATCTTTCTGGTTAATGGGACAACCAGATGTAGAGGTCAAGAAACAAGGGGAAAAATATGTTGTTCAAGTAAATGGTTTTGATTATTATAACACAAAAACGGGAGAAATTGAATCAGGAGATTCTTCTAAAATTGCAATGTGGGAGTTAGATACGGATTATGACGGAAGAAGTTTATATCCCAGGCAAGTATTTTTTCCAATGGCAGGCAAAGACGAAGGATGGGATAGGCTTGCTAAAAATGTTAAAGCGGTTATTGATGAGGATTTAATCGAACAATACAAAGGAAATAAGTCCATTCCATTTAAATTAGGTAAAAATGGAAGAATTGCAGTTAAAATTATAGATGATAGGGGAATTGAATCCTTGAAAATTGTTGAGGTTAAAGAATGAAAACAACAGATCATTTAATCATAAATGGTCCTTATGAAAAACCAAAATTACATCTTAATTATAATAGGGAAATAAGAAAATTTGAACTGTTGGATGGAAGGCGAAGAGCAGGGTTTATTGTTGCTTCTGAACATTCTGAAAGCTTTGATGATCCTGGAATTTTTGTTGAATTAGATTTGGCAAATAGGATTAGGGAACGAGTTGAAAAATGGAAAGAAAATGGTTATTTAGGGATCACATCAATAACTAAAGATCTTTTGGAGCATTGGAAAAATCCAGATAGAGAACAAAAGTTTTTCTTCTGTCAAATTGAAGCTATTGAAACTTTAATCTGGTTGTTGGAAGCTCCAGAAAGTGAAAAACGAGGAATAGAAATTCCATTAGATGGTGGAGATATTCAAAGAATCTGTTCTAAAATGGCAACAGGAACGGGCAAAACCATCGTTATGGCTATGCTTATTGCTTTGCATATTATTAACAAAGCAACCTATCCAAAAGATCTAAAATTTTCAAAAAATGTTTTAATTGTTGCTCCAGGTTTAACTGTTAAAAGCAGACTTCAAGTTTTAATTCCTGATTCTCCAGGAAATTACTTTGAAGCTTTCGATATTATCCCCCAAGATTTATTCGATAAATTAAGACAAGGCAAAGTAAAAATAATAAATTGGCATATGCTTGACTGGGATACTCAAGACAGAATAAATAAAAAAATAGAGAAAGGTACTCTAAGAACAGTTGATAAAAGAAAGAAAATAGAAATAAGCGACGAAGCATACATAAAACAAGTTTTAGAAGAATTAGGAGATTGCAAAAATTTATTGGTAATCAATGATGAAGCTCATCACGCTTGGAGATTAAATCCTGAAGCAAAAGGGAAATATCAAAGAATAGGTGAAGAAAAAGATAGTGCTGAAGAAGCAACAATATGGATTAATGGATTGGACAGAATAGATAAATCGAGAGGAATTTTAAGATGTCATGATTTTTCTGCAACGCCCTTCTATCCATCTGGGAAAAAAGTAGGGGAAGATCAATTGTTTACATGGATTGTAAGTGATTTTGGTTTGAATGATGCAATTGAATCTGGATTAGTAAAAACTCCAAGAGTGGTTATTAGAGATGATGGAAAACTAGATAAAAAGATGAAATCCAAATTTTACCACATTTATAATGATCCAACTGTAAAAAACGATTTGAATAGGAGTGTTGAAGCAGAAGTCCCGCTTCCTGACTTAGTTGTTCTAGCGTATTATCATTTAGGAAAAGATTGGTTAGAAACCCTTAAACTTTGGAGAAGTTCAAAACCTCCAGCAGAAGTTCCTCCAGTAATGATAACTGTATGCAACAGAACAGAAACTGCAGCAAGAGTTGAAAACGCTTTTCTTAAGGGAAAAATTAAGATCGATGAGTTGAAGGATACTGAAAAGACTTTAAGAATTGACTCCAAAATTCTATCCGAAGCAGAAAATAAAGAAACTGAAGAAAAAATTGAAAAATCTAATGGTCTTTCAAAGCTGGAACAGGCAGAATTGTTAAGACAAAAGGTAGATACGGTCGGGAAAAAAGGAAAACCAGGAGAGCAAATTCAAAATATCATTTCTGTTGGGATGTTATCAGAGGGATGGGACGCTAAAACTGTAACTCACATAATGGGATTAAGGGCATTTTCAAGTCAATTGTTATGTGAACAGGTTGTTGGAAGAGGGCTAAGACGAGTTTCATATGATGTTGATGAGGAAACGGGATTATTCAAACCCGAGTATGTAAACATTTTCGGGGTACCATTTACATTCTTACCTCATGAAGGCGGGGAAGATACTCCTCCAGAACCTCCAAAACCAAGAACTAGGATATTTGTGGATGATACAAAAAAAGAACATGAAATTAAATGGCCAAATATAATTAGAATTAATCATGTTTATTCTTCGAAGTTAGAGTTAGACATGAAAGAAGTGAAAAGAATAGAATTGAGACCAGAAGATACACCCCTCAGGTCAGAACTTGCACCATTTTTAGAAGGTAAACCTGATAGCACAAAATTAAGCGAAATTAATCTTAGTGATGAGAAAGTAGAAGATATGTTAAAAGTTCTCAGAAAACAAAGATTAATCTTTGAAATTGCAAGAGATATTTTTGATCAGGTAAAACCCACATGGCATGGAAAAAGGGAATTTTTACTTATTCAAATAACTAAAATAGTTGAAGATTTTATAGAGTCCAATAAATTGGTGATTAAGGGAAAAACATACAATGAGGATTTAAAGAAAAGATTACTAATTCTTCTTAATATGAATAAAATAGTCCAGCATCTTTTTAATGCGATAAGATTCAAGAATACTCAAGAACTTGTTCTTATATTCGACAAAGAAAATCCAATAAAATCTACTTCAAAGATGATGACATGGTATACTAGTAAACCTTGTGAATTAAACAAAAGATCGCATATAAGCCATACTATTTTTGACAGCAGTTGGGAAGCAACCGAATCTTTTGAATTAGATAGAAATGAGAATGTAGAGTCCTGGGCTAAAAATGATCATCTCAATTTCTTTGTAAACTATGTCTTTGGAGGAGTTATCCATAAATATTATCCTGACTTTTTAATAAAACTAAAAAACGGGAAGATGTTTGTTTTAGAAGTTAAGGGAAGAGATGATCAGAAGAATAAAACAAAAAGAGAATATTTCAAAGAATGGATAGACGCAGTTAATACTGATGGCAGATTTGGGAAGTGGGAATTTGATGTTTCGTTTAGAACTGCAGATGTTAAAGATATTCTTAAAAAACACTCAATATAAGAGACAAATTAAAAAATAATTATTTTATTATCTCCCGCATTCGACTTAAGAATCATTCCCGTTATTGCGACCTAGAGCCAGACACAAAGAATAAACAATTTTAAACCTTGGTATATTAATAACTATATGACGCCTTTCAAACTATCACCATCGAGCCTCAACTTAATGAAAGAATGCCCGCGCTGCTTCTGGCTAACACAACATAAAGTCTGGCAAAGGCCCGCAGGCATATTTCCTTCCTTACCATCTGGAATGGATAAAATATTGAAGGAGCATTTTAACAAATTTATGGACAGAGGAAAATTACCTCCGGAGTTATGCGAAAACGGGCATACTAAAGATATGAGTTTATTCAATGATCACGCTTTACTTGCTATCTGGAGAAGTAACTTTAAGGGAATTAAGTATGAAGATAAAGACGGAAAT
>JAGVWU010000047.1 GCA_018304145.1 Candidatus Pacearchaeota archaeon
TCCACTATTTAGCTTTCTAAGTGTCTCTGTTAACTTAGATTTTGTTAGTTTCATGGGGACAATTATATTGTCCTTATGAAATAGTTTCGGGATAGAATACAATAAATTTTCATCATTATGTTTAAAAATATTGTTATGGTGAGATATTTATGCAAAACTTTGTCTATATAGAAACCTATGGCTGTTCAGCAAACAAAAACAATTCTGAAATAATGTCTGGCTTACTGAAGCAAGGAGGCTACGAACTTACAAACAATCAAAATATAGCAGAGATTATCATCATCAACACCTGCATTGTCAAGACAAAAACTGAAAGCAAAATAAAAAGAAGAATTCAAGATTTATCAAAATTATATAAAAATAAATTAATGATAATTGCAGGATGTATGCCTGAAACAGACAGGCATTCTCTAAAAACCATTAATCCAAATCTGCTTTTATTAGGAATCCATCATATTAAAGAGATTTGTCAACTAATTTCTGATTATAAGAACAATCAGATTAATAACCATCAAAAAGAAAAAGAATACTTTTCAGTAAAAAATGAAGAAAAATTATGCATTCCAAAAATATCATCTAATAAATTAATATCAATTATACAAATTTCTGAGGGTTGTTTAGGCGAGTGTAAATTTTGCAAAACAAAATTAGCCAAAGGCCCATTATTCTCCTATGATGAAAATAAGATTTTAAAATCAATTGAATCTGATTTAAAAACTGGAGCAAAAGAAATCTGGCTAACAAGCCAGGATTGTGCAAGCTATGGATTAGACAGAGAAGACAAAAAACCAAAACTTCCAGAATTATTAAGAAAAATTCTTGCTTTAAACCATAGGTTTAAGATAAGATTAGGAATGATGAACCCCAATCATCTTTATCCTATTTTAGATGAAATGACTGATATATATAAAAATCCTAAAATATACAAGTTTATTCACATTCCTATTCAGTCAGCATCAAATAAAATTCTTAAAGATATGAACCGTTATTATAATCTAGAACGAGCAGAAATTATTATTAAAAAATTTAAAGAACAATTTCCAGATGCAACAATAGCAACGGACATCATCGCAGGTTATCCTGATGAAACAGAACAAGACCATCAAATAAATATGGATTTTATTCAGAAATTCAAGCCAGATGTTTTAAATCTTTCAAAATTCTCAACTCATCCAGGAACAGAAGCAGGAAAACTTAAACCACTTCCATTATATACAGTAAATAAAAGAACCTCGCAACTAATGGAGCTTCATAGAAAAATATCAAAAAACAGCAAATTAAAATACAAAGATAAAGAGATAAAAGTTTTTATTAACACCAAAACAAAAATACCAAATATCCTAGAAGCAAGGGATGATAATTATAACATTGTTTTAATTAAATCAAATGACAAATCTATATCAGGAAAGACAATAAAAGTAAAAATTAAACAGACAGGTGTCCATCATATGATTGGTGAAATTTTATAACTTTTTAATGTTTTATAATTTTAAACTTAACTAAAACAAACCCTATAACAATAACTGCAATCAATCCTATTATTGTCCATAATGTTAAATTTTTATTATTCTTTGGAATTTTAATACATTCTCCATTTCTAGAACAGGTCATTTTTTTATTCTCATCAGAACATAAAACAGGAATGCTCCATTCTGTACAATTGTCATTATCATTGTCTAGGCAGGATTTAAATGAACTTTCATTAAAACACATTTTTGCAGAGATTTCACATTCATTAGTGCAGGGAGGAATAGAATTTGTTATATTTGTTTCGCTTGTGCAATCCTGGATTAATGAAGGAATTTCTTTTTCAGTTCCACAGTTATTTGAATCATCGCAGGTTCTAGCATGCTGATTATCGATACAAGAGCTCCAATTAGAGCAAGTCCAGTTTTCAAAACATTCCAAAAATAAATTAATTTCAAAACCAGACAAAAGGGTTACAGTATTATTATTTATGGAAGTTAAAACATACATCAAATCGGATAATTGATTAATCTTTTCAATTGTATAAGGAGAGGACTGAACTGTGGCTTGAATATCACTTTTATAATTCAATCTTATACTAGCCTGAGTTACTGAATCAATACTTGAAATTTCAACATTAGAATCTACTCCGCCATAAGACATATTTACTTTTTTTGTTCCAGAAGTGCTTAGATTTTTTTCAATTAGAATTAATAAATTAACATATTTGACATCTCCTAAATAAGTTGCATAATGCATTTCTGTTAACACATATTTTAATCCTGCTAAATTAGAGCTAAAAATTTCCGGAGTATAGGGAGATTGCTGGACAGTTCTAAGAATTTTAGTTTCATTGTTTATTTTTATTAATGCTGACTCTCTATTAACAGCAACTAATTCTATGTTGTATTCTTTTTCATCTCCTTTTATAGAAACTGGATTAGCTAGTATTAAATCTATGAAAAAAATTAAGATAACAAAAATAAAAATAAATCTCTTTTTCATGAATATTTATAATCAATTTTATTTAAATATCTATGTTTTTAAATACTTAATTTATCTATTTATATCCTAAAATGCAAAACAAAGAAGTAATACCTGTATATGAAAGAGATGATTCTATGGATTATTTAATAATTCTTAAAGCAATAAAAGAAATTCCTTTTGCAGTAGGAAAAAATCTATTAATAGATTTTTTAAAAAGAAATATAAAAAATTCTTCCATAAGAAACAATTGTCTTGATAAATTATCAAACTTTGGTGCGATGGGTTGTGATGAAGAAAAAATAAAAAATATTATTGATAATTTAATTAACAACGGATTAATTGAGATAGCGAATAATGACTCTAATAAATTCATGAAACTGCTTAAATTAACTCCAAGAGGAAAAGAGGAAATATTTAATCCAAAACTTTATTCCAAACAACTGAAAAATAATTTCAGTCATAAAACAACCATTATTACAGAACAGGATTTAATGAAATTTCAGGAATTGGATAATTTTCTTTCAAGATTTAATAATGAACAAAAAAAAGCGATTATTTCTGAAAAGGAAAAAATATTATGCATTGCAGGAGCAGGTTCTGGAAAAACAACTGTTTTAACTAAGAGAATAGAGTTTTTAGTTAAATACAGAGGGGTAAATGCTGAAAAAATTCTTGCAATAACATTTACAAGAAAAGCAAGACAGGAAATGATTGATAGACTATCAAGACTAAACCTTGATGTTAAAGTAGAAACTTTTAATTCTTTTTGTGAAAAAATCCTTATTAGATATGGTTATAAAATTTATGGAAGGCAGATGAATGTTATTGGTTATGGAAACAAGATAATGGCAATGGCTTCTGCATTAAATAATCTTGGATTAACAATGAGCACAGCAATAGAGAAATATTTTTCTTCACAGCAAAAAAGAAACAGGACTTACGAAGAATTATCTAATATTTTTATGAATGACTGCTTTTCTATTCTAGATTATTTTAAATCTAAAAATCAGGAGTTATCTGATTTTTCAAAAAATGCAGATGCAGAAAATATACAGACAGCAAAAATGATCTATAATATTTGCAGGCATCTTAAACAGCAGATGATGCTGCAGGGATTAAGGGATTATACAGACCAGATTTTAGATGCAATAAAATTTTTTGAAACAAATAAAGAATTTATTCCTGAATTTGAACATGTCCTTATAGATGAATATCAGGACGTGAATGCAATGCAGATTAAATTGATAGACCTGTTAAATTCAATAAACATTTTTGCAGTAGGAGATCCAAGACAATCTATTTTTGGATGGAGAGGTTCAAGCATTAATTATATCCTTAATTTTGAAGAAAAATACAAAAATTCAGAAATAATAACCCTCACTAAAAATTATAGGAGCAATTCTCATATTGTGGATTTAATCAATGCCTCAGTTAAAGAAATGCAGCTTCCGAATTTAGAATCTGACAAATATGGAGATAAAAATATTAAAATTTATGATTTTGATGATGAAAATAAGGAATTTAATTTTATAATAAGTGAAATTCTTAATTCTAAAATAGAAAGAAAAGAAATCTTTGTTCTAGCAAGGACGAATTCTCCGTTAAGAGAATTATCTCTTTTATTAAAATCTAAGAACATCCCGCATATTGTAAAAAACAATGAAATAATAAGAAGTGTTTCAGCAAAGTCTGGTGAAGTGACTTTAGCAACAATTCATTCAATTAAAGGATTGGAAGCAAAAATGGTTTTTATTATTGGATGCAATGAAATAAATTTTCCATGTAAAGCCTCTGATCATCCTGTAATTGAAATGATAAAGTTAGAAGATTATGACAAAGAAGAAGAGGAAAAACGATTATTTTATGTTGCATTAAGCAGAGCAAAGGAAAAATTATATCTTACCTATACTGGAAAAAAACCAACTTATTTTATTAATAATGAGATGCTTAGGATTATTGATGAAGAAAAATAGGTCCTTTTTAAAAATCAGCATTTCCATAAATTCTTGTCATTTGTTCTGCAAATTTTTTTGGAAAGCTAACAAATCCTTCATAATCCCCGGGAGACCTGCACAGTATTATTGTTTTACAGGATATTGCAGGTTCATAACTAATTAATTTTTGCAATCCCCTGATTGTTTTAAAAGAAAAATTTCTTGCAGATTCATAGACTCTTTGTAACATATTTATATAATTCTAATTTACTTTTTAAATATTTAGGTAATATACTTATATCAACGAAAATAAATTTTCGGAAAATTTTTTCTGGATAGATAGGATAAGAAAGAGTAAATTGTCCGGAAATTAATTTCTTATCTTATAAATTATCTATAATTTATTTTCTTTTTCACTCTTCAGCCATTTATTTAAATACTCAAAATATTCGTGCAATTTTGCATTAGCCATTTTTTCAACAATTAACTCAGGAGTTGAATTAGCCAATCTTCCTAGAACAGGGTTGTGATCTACAATCAGCTCGTTATTTTCATCAAGCCCTTTTGCTTCAATGCCATCAATCCTGGCTTTTTTTGGAAGAACTTTTTTTATTTCATAACCAAGGTGCGTTGCAATTACTAAAAAACAGTTTTTTTCGATAAAATATTGTGATGTCGCAGCAATTATCTTTCCAGCTACACCCGGTTCAGTTACAGCTTCTATTTCATCAGCAAGCACCAATGTCTGTTTTCCGGGTTTTATTTTTGACATCTGAATCAAAAGTGTTTCAAAAGCACCTTTTGATGCACTCCCTTTATTTTTTGCAAAATAATAAACCTCTGAAAAAACAGGAATTTCCACTTTTCCTTGCACAGGAAATCCTAGATTAAACAAACTGATTATCTGTATGATATGTTCAATAAGAGTGGTTTTCCCTCCGCTATTAGCTCCTGTAAGTATAGAACATTTTTCTTCATCATTAAGATAAAATCTCAATGGTTGAGGATTATCAAGAAAAATATTTTTAGCATTTTCAATCTTAAAAGAATCTGAAAAAACAGGCCAATCATGATTATTGCCTGCACTTATAAATTCAGTTATTCCAGACATAAAATCATAAGCAAGCATTAAGGCAGATAATCTTTCTAATTTTTCAGGAACTTGTTTTAATAGGTTTGCGTTTCTTTTTATTTTTTCAGCAAAATCTGTATTTTCATTTGCATCATGAAGTTTGATAAATTCATTCAATTCATTTTCATTTATTTTAACAGGAATGTTCAAATCCAATATTTGTTCTGGAATATTTGATTTATTAATTTCAATCTCAACAATTTCATTTAATTCTTTAGGAAGTTTGTTTTGGCTGAGCATTGTAAAAAAAGATTCTCCAGAAATATTCATTTCCTTAACTTTTTTAAAAATCTCTTTATTTATATCTGATATTTTATATTCTATTTCATCTCTGGATATTTTTTCCTTTGATTTAGAACCAATTAGATTAAGAATTGGGCTTAATTCAAGAATTATTCTTTTAATTTCATTATCATCAATATTTTCCATTATCTTAAAATTATTTTCCCATCCAGACAAAATTTCCAGATATCTTTCTAAATAAACATCTTCAATAGAATCAATAAAAACTGATTGTGGAAGCTGTTCAAGTGCCAGTCGAAAATTTTCAATTTCAACAGCCTGCACAATATCATAGTTTTCCAGATCCCTGATATCTTCTTCATTCAAAAGAAATTTCACAGGAATATCAAGATTTTTTAATTCCTTAAAAATCTCTTCATTATCTGTGACAGCAATTATCCCATAATTAGGCTTCCATTTTGCAATAGGTTTTTTTAAATTCATTAAAAAATCTCTTTTTAAATTATTTGGAATATTCTTAAAAAAATCCTGTTTTTCTTTTATTTTATTCTTTTCTTGAGTAAAAGCAAACAAATTAAGCAGATTAGAGCTGTCTGAAAAATAAAAATAACTGCTTATTTTGTTTAAAACTCTATTATGAACAGCTTTGCCTTCTTTAGTCTTAAAAATGCTTTCTACTTCAGCTTTGACAGGAGTTTTATAAAGATTAAAAGGTGAAAGCTTATTTTCAATTATAAAACGTATTAACTCTTTTTCCATAATAATTTATTCTTCCGCAGGGAAGCAAATATTGATATTTCAATATTTTATAAAGATATTGAACTTGCTAGCCATTTAAAGATAATTGTAATAAGAAATAATATTCTTGGAGATTATCATCAAAACCAGAAGACTCCATTTTTAAAATAGAGTCGTTTTGATAGCTAAAAATCTGCGTTAAAAAAGTCAGAATAGACTTTACTTTTTAAAAATTGGGAATTTTTTAGTGCTCAAAAACCACAGGTCAAAGACCTGTGGCATGCCCATTAATTGTGGTTTTTGACATATCTTATAATAAAGGTTTTAATAAGTTTTATAAATAATCACTCCTTTCAAGAAGTTATGAAAGATTTCAAAGTTTTTTCCAAAGCTCCGGAAATTTATTGCAGTATGTTAAAAGATATAGAATCTGCAAAAGAATTTGTTTATCTGGAAACCTTTTCTTTTGGCAATGACAAGATAGGAAAAAGATTTCTTGATGTTTTAATAAAAAAGGCAAAACAAGGCGTTAAAATGAAACTTTTAATTGATGCTTGGGGGTCAACAGCGGATAAAACTTTTTTTAAAGAGCTTATTAATTATGGAGCTGAAATAAAATTTTTCAGGGAATTTAGGTATGTCATAAGAATATTCTCAAAAAATCACGAAAGAAACCATAGGAAATTGCTGCTGATAGATAATGATATAACTTACATTGGCTCTGCGAATATAAGTTATAGATTTATAGACTGGAGAGAGGTTGTTTTAAGGCTGAATGGAGATATAACAATTCCTTTTGTTAAATCTTTTATAAGAACATGGGAATCTTCTGGAAATTTCAATTCAAGAAGAATGAAATCTGTTTTTCACAAAGGTTTCCAAATAATTCATGATTTTCCATCTTCCATTCACAGAATAACAGAAAGAAAATATTCAACTTTAATAAATCAGGCTAAAAAAGAAATAAAAATAGAAACTCCATATTTTATACCTACAGGAGGGATTATGAATGCTTTAGCCGAAGCAATAAAAAGAGGAGTAAAAATAATGCTAATCGTTCCTTGTAAATCAGACAATTTTCTTGTTGATGTATTAAGAGACAGGTACCTTGGCAGACTGTATAATGAAGGCATAAATATTTATTATTATAAACCCAGCGTCCTTCACGCCAAGCTTTTAATTGTTGATGATAAATTTTTCTTGCTTGGTTCTTCAAACATTGATTATAGAAGTTTTATTTATCAATACGAAATAAATTTCTTTGGAAAAAATATCCATATAATTTCTGCTTTAAAAAATCACTTTGAAGAAACTTTATCGCAAAGTGAATTATTTAATTATAGCGAATGGAAAAAAAGATCTTCTTTGATTAAAACTCTTGAACTTTTTATGCATTCTATTAGAAAATTCTTGTAATAATATATTCTTAGATTTTTAATCCACAAGCATTTGTAATATGCTCTAAACCATGGTTCTGAGGAGCCCTAGTGCCTAAGTTTTTATCACATTCCCTTAATCTTCTAAGGGTTTGCATAACTTTTTCTTTTAATCTATTTAATTTTTGTTTATCATCTTTCTCAAAAGCATCTTTAAGACGATATACATAAACATAATGTAAGGAACTCAAAAATTCTTCTCTATCAAAAACATCAACATTATGAGAACATGTTCCTCTTGGATAGACGCTTCTATTGTTATATTTTTTTACCAATTCTTTCAATACTTCTATATGAGCGTTATATACTTTTATGTCCATATTATTTAATCTTAAATCTATTGGAATATTACATCTAAAACCATATTTTTAAACCTTACGACTGAATCAGTATCTCCGAATAAATCCGTTTAAACGGCTTTATTATATTTTCTAATCTTAAACTCTTTCTTAATATTCTGTTGCTAAACTATATTTATTTACATTTTTTTATCTTTTTCTTTAAATTTGTCTGGCTATCGCCAGTTATCTTCTATCATTAATATTAATCCTAGAATTAAGTAATTTCAGTTGAGAATTTTTGTTCAATCCTTTAAGGTCGTTTAATCTGCTCGGCTTTCTCCTTGTCTTAGGGCATCCTTTACCTAAATTGATACCACTTTCCATATCAGTAAGATAAGCCAGTATGATGTCTGAATTAGCCTTAGAAATGTCTGGAATACCTCCATTTGCCTGTATTTGGGCTTTCCATTCAATCCATCTTTCCTTGTGTTTGTATGGGTCTCGTTTTTCTTCCATTGTTGTATAGGTGAATTTGCTTTATTAAGCAAATCGTATAATTACCTATACGCCCCTGAAAACTCGACTTTAAAACTTCATGCCCCCACGAGGATGAGAGCTGAAAAGTATAACTCCACGAAAATTCGATTAATCTCAAACACAAACCTCTTGTTCAGCACCTTTAATCAAATTCCAGTCTAATTTTATCAACTGTTTTACTGCAGGATTATTTGTATTTAATTTATACATATCAGATTTTCCAATTCTTCTTGTTTTTATAACTATGCAGTTTCTTTCTAATTTATCCCAAAAAGTTTGAAGAGTTGAATAACTAACCCTTGAATTCTTTGCTATTTCTGTTAATGGATAATCAAATAATTGAAAGGTTATTAAAAAATCTAAAACCTTTATTATTGGATTATTTCCAAAAACTTCTGTGAATATAGTTTCATTTTCCATAATAATATTGAAATAATAGAGTTTATAAATATTTCTATTAATGTTTTTATATTACAAAATTAGAAACATTTAAATATTATCTCAATTTTTATTTAAAATGGAATTCGATAGTGAAGATAAAATAAAAGCAACTATACTTTATCATCTACGAAGAAAAAAAGTTATTGGTGGAGTTCATACACCCTTTGATACATTAAGACGAGGATTTCCAGGTCATTTAGGAGAAGAAGTTAATAAAATTGCTAAAGAACTAATTAAAGAAGGATTTTTAATAACAAAACCAGCTCCTTATGGATTGCAGATTTCTTTGAATAAAGAAAGATTAAATGAAATTGAAGCATTCATTAAAAAAATTCTTGGATTTGATTTTTGATTTTAAATATAATCTATCTGTATTATTCTTTTAATGATTGAAGCCATGCCCCACGAATCTTTATCATCACAATAATTCTTATAAAAACCTCTTATTTTTATTTATAATGGAAAACTTAGAATTAAATGAAGTGAAATTTCCCTCTAAGATATTAACAGGCAGCCGTGATTTAAATAACTGGCTTGAAGGAGGCTATGAAAATGGAATAATAACTTTGCTTTACGGTCCTCCTGCAAGCGGAAAAAGCAATTTTGTTATTCTAACCTCCTGTCATCAGGCAAAAAAATCTAAAAAAATAATTTTTATAGATACTGAAGGAAGTTTTTCAATAGACAGGATAAAACAGATTTCAGGAGGGCTTCCTGAATTTATTTTAAAAAATATTGTAATTTTAAAGCCAACAAATTTTCAGGAGCAGAAAGATTCATTCTTTAAATTATCTAGAGATTTTGAAAGCAAAAATATAGGCCTGATTATAGTTGATAGCATTACTATGCTCTATAGACTCGAACTTGCTGAAGCAAGAAAAAAAGGATTGGAAGAAATAAGAAAAATAAACTCAGATTTAGTCAATCAGATAAAGATTTTATATGAAATTGCAAGAAAAAAGGACATGCCTGTTTTAATAACCAGCCAGGTTTATAATGATTTTCTTAATGAGGAAGAATGGCTTTCAGGAAAAGAAGCAGGAGTTAATGTTGTTGGAGGAGATATCCTGAAATACTGGAGCAAGTGCATAATAGAATTAAAAAATAAAAATGGAAAAAAGAAAGCAATAATAAGAAAACATAGGAGTTTGCCAGAAAAAGAACTTAATTTTGAAATCTGCAATGAAGGAGTAAGAAAAAGAACCTGGTTTTAAATTTATAATCTTATTTCTATTTTTGAGCTCTTTTAACTAAACCAAGAACTTTTTTATAGTCATTCGTTTTTCCATAAACTTTTTGAGACCTTGTACTATCAGCATCGCTTCCAACTAGCTCCGGAAGCCAAACAATTCCAATATCATCAACATGAACATAAAATTTTTCTCCATTACTTTTTACCAAAATATAATCTTCATTAACCATATATGCACATTTTTTGCAAACTTTTTCCAGCTGCCCAGCTATTTTTCTTATATCTTCCTCCTCCAATCCATCATTTCCATAAATTCTATTAAAAAAATAAATTCCTTTATACTTAAGGTAAAAACCCTCATTTATTACATTATTTGAACTCCCATTATTGGCTGTAGGATAAGAATGGGATTCTTTCAATAATTTTACAAGCTCTGAATCACTGCAATCTTCATCTAATTTTGTAATAATAGGTTTCTTTTTTTTCTTCATAAAACCCTCATAAAAAATAGACTTAAAAATATTTGTATACTATAAAATTTTTTAAATTACTACAATGACTTGAAGCTTTTCCATGCAGCTTCAAACAATTGCTCCATTGCCTGGGCAAAGAAATCAGTGCTTAACCATATAGCAACATCATAATTAGGATGGACTTTTTCATCATCCAGCACCATGAATAATAGCTGCTCACTATCAACAATAACAAATCTTGCCCTCATTTTTTGCATATTTTTTATTTCAGCTACTTTTGAAAGTTCTTTTGCAATTTCCCTGTTAGACTCATCAATAGGAGCTGCAATTCTTATTTTAACCCCTCTTCTTTTTGCTTTATCCAGACTAGGCATTAACGCTTCCATTTTTCTGTTAACTCCAGGGGCAGTTGTAACAATAGTTACTGTTTTTTCAGCTTCCCTTATCATCATATCCAAATGATTATAAACATTCTGTCTTCCTTTAACGCTTCCAGATAAATCAGAAGGTTCAACAAATTTTATACCTTGAGTGAATAAAGAATTTAGCTCCGTTAAAACTTCTTCCCCTTTTAATTTTTCCAATCTTTTTGTTTTTTCAACAACAGTTGTTGCAAGATTTTTCTTGACTCTTTCAATAACTTCTTCTGGTTTTAATGCAACGAATTTAATTGGTTTTCCTAATTTCATGACAATAAATCCTTTTTTCTCCAAAGTTTCTAAAATATCATAAGTTCTGCTTCTTGGAACATTAGAAATATTGCTCAATTCCCCAGCAGTTGAAACTCCTCTTGATAAAAGTGCAGTCCAGACTCTTACCTCATACAAATTAAGGTCAAAAATCTTTCTGAGTCTGCTTAAAAATTCCTCTTTGACTATCATAGTTCCCTCTTTACTTATTATAATTATTAATTACACTATTTAAATGTTTTTGTCATTTAAACATAACGATAAAAACCATCTTAATCATAGTAGCAATAAAGAACTCCTTTTTAAGAAATATCTTTTTCAGAATAGATTTTATAATTACTTTGAAATTATAACAGCATTAATAGATATAAATTATTTTTTTAGTGATTGGTGGTGAAATTAAATAGAGAAAAAACTATTTTTTAGCTATTTTCTAGAGTGTATTAAAAAAAGTTGTAAGGAAACTTAAAGAGGAAACCTTAATTCTTTACAGCTTTAATACGATTTTTTATTTCTGTTATCCAAGAAGACTTGGAGAATTGCTATGATTAAATTTAGAAGGCAACAAAACTATGGCTTTTGGCATACGAGGAAAAGTAGAATTTATTGAAAGAAAAATAACAATAAACATTTCCAAAGGACTGAAAATTATAATTTAGAATGCCTGTAAAAATTATCATTGAAGAATATAATTTTCCAGTGCTTCTTGTAAGACAGGATTTTTTGATGAATTTATAATAACCTTAAAGAATTTAAACCTTTTTAATCAAAATCTTTATCTCTTTTCCCTTTATTTTATCCTCAACAATAGTTGCTTTTTCAAAACCTCTTGGACTTTCAGTTTCAATTGAAAAATATTTTGCATTTGTCCTTTCTTTTATAAACTCTTTTTGCCCTTCAATAAGATTTTTAAGATAATTATTAGCAACAACAGCCAATTTTATAATATCTTTTTTCACTAATCCTAAGTTTTTTCTTGCTGCCTGAACTTTTCTTGAAATCTCTCTCGCATAACCCTCTGCCTCTAATTCAGGACTCATCTTTGTATCAAATTCAACAGAAAGTTCCTTTTCATTTACAAATTTAATAGATTTAACATTTAATTGATTCATTATTACTTCTTTTAATTCTTTTCCAATTTTCATAGGACCTTTAATATTAGTAGAAGCCAATGGCCATTTTAACCCTATTTGGGCTTTGTCTCTTTCCCTTAAACCAATTTCAATAATTTTCATCACATTTTCAAATTCTCCCTCAAGTTTTTTATTAATCTTTTTTAAATCAAATTTAGGCCAGTTTGAAAGATGGACTGATTCTTTATTGAACATCTGATAAATATTCTCGCTTATATAAGGTGCATAAGGTGCCAATAACAATGAAACTTTTTCCAAAACTTCTTCAACAATCTTTTTATTATCTTCTCTGTCTCTTGTCATTTTGATATAAGTCCTTGAAAAATCATTTGCAACAAAATTCATTAAACTTAAAATACTTTCATCAATTTTATAATTATTCAAATCTTCAGTAATTTTTTTAATTGTGGAATTTAATCTGCTCAATATCCATCTATCTTCTAATCTTCTATTTAATTTATTTCCACTCATCTGTTCATAATATCTCTTGCAATTGTATAAAACATTTAAAAAAGGCAGGACAGATTCTTTAACCATATTGACTGAAAATCTTTTTGGATTTCCAGAATCTGTTATACAAAACTGCAGTCTGACAGCATCAACCCCTATTTCATCAATCACCTGTCTTGGATTAAGAACATTGCCTTTGCTTTTAGACATTTTTTCACCATTTTCATCAACAACATGCCCGGCACATATTACATTTTTAAAAGCCAAATCATCAAAAAGCATTACAGCAATTGCATGCAAGGTATAGAACCATCCTCTTGTCTGGTCAATCGCCTCTGCAATAAAATCATAGGGAAATTTTTTTTTAAATTCACCTCTGTTTTCAAATGGATAATGGAATTGCGCAAAAATTGCACTTCCGCTATCATACCAGCAATCAATTACATCAGGAATTCTTGTCATTTCTTTTCCACATTTGCATTTAAATTTAATATTATCAACCCACGGCCTATGCAAATCATAATCTTTAAATTTCTTTACTGAATTTTTCTTTAGCTCTTCAATACTTCCTATTATTTTTTCTTCTCCGCATTCACATCTCCAAATTGGAAGAGGAGTCCCCCAAAATTTGAATCTTGACAAACTCCAGTCTTTTATCCCGTCAAGCCAAACACCAAACCTTCCTTCTTTAATATGTTCTGGATGCCAGTTAATTTTATTATTCAAATCAACCATTCTTTTTTTCACAGAAGTTACTTTTATGAACCAGGATTTTATAGCATAATACATCAAAGGATTATTGCATCTCCAGCAAAAAGGATAATCATGGGTATGTTTGATTACCTTGAATAATTTATCTTCATTGTCTAATTTTGCAATTATAAAAGAATCACTGTCCTTGATGAATTTTCCTTCAAATTCAGGAACTTCTTTCGTGAACTTTCCATTTTCATCAACAGGTTGTATAAAAGGTATTTTATTTTCTTTGCATGCATCATAATCAACTTCCCCAAATGCAGGAGCCATATGAACAATTCCCGTACCTTCTTCTGTGGTTACAAACTTGCCATCGATAATCTTAAAAGCTCCTTTCAAATCCTTGAAATAATCAAACAGAGGATAATATTCCTTTCCAACAAGCTGTTTTCCATTAACTGTTTTTATGATATCTTTTTCATCAAAAAATTTTCCTACCAAATTCCTCTCAATAACATAAATCCCTCCATTGTTCTTGACATAGACATAATCTAGTTTAGAATTTACTGCAATAGCAAGATTAGAGGGTAGTGTCCATGGAGTTGTTGTCCACACGAGTAAGTAAGCATTTTCATCCTTCAACCTAAATTTGACAATAACAGAATCCTCATCAACTTTTTCATAACCTTGTGAAACTTCATGACTTGACAAAGGTGTCTGGCATCTTGGACAAAAAGGAACAACTTTATGGCTTTCATATAATAAATTTTTCTTGTGTAATTCCTTTAAACTCCACCAAACACTCTCAATATAATCATTATTTAGTGTTATATAGGGATTTTTTAAGTCAATCCAGTAAGCTAATTCTTCTGTTGATTTGTTCCAATCAACAATATTTGAGAATACACTTTCCTTGCATTGTTTTATGAATTTTTCCTCACCATAGCTTAAGATTTCTTTTTTTGAATTTAATCCAAGCTTCTTTTCTATTTGCACTTCAACAGGAAGTCCATGACAATCCCATCCGCCTTTTCTTGGAACAGAAAAGCCATTCATAAATTTGAATTTGCATATTATATCTTTAAAAGTCCTAACTTCTAGATGATGGAGTCCCGGAGGGCCATTTGCAGTAGGTGGTCCCTCTAAAAAAGAAAATAACTTTTTTTTAGGATTATCATGAATTGCTTCTTTAATCTTTTTTTCATTTTTCTTCCATATTTTTCTTGCCTCTGTTTCTATTGTTTTAAAGTCATACATATTGATTATTTCAGTTCATGAGTATTTTTAAATCTTCCATAATTTTTTCTAGTATTAAAACCCATTATATTTTATTTAATAGTTTAACATTCGGACATTTTGCTAGTTCTTCATCAGCAGTTATTAATTCAGTATTATGAATTTGTGCCAAAGCAATATAAATAGAGTCATAGATTGTAAAATTATATCTTAATGCTATTTCTATTGATTTGTTCAAAATTTCTTTATCAATTCTTTTAATTATGAATCCAATATTCCAGAGTGTAAAATTTATTTCATCTAGTTCTTCTTTATCAAATTTTTTGTATTTCATTCCATTTAGAATTTCACTAAAAATTAAATCAGGAACAATTAAACTCATCTCATCTGATGAATTGCATTTCCTTATAAAAATTGCTTTGTCTGAATCAACCTCATCCAAAAACCATTTTATTACAACAGAAGCATCAATTACTTTCGCCTGTTTCTCCATTCTCTTATAATCTCTACACCAGATTTTCCTCCTGCTTTTCCTTTGCTGGAGTTTCTTATTTTATCCATAATTTCTTCAGCTTTTTTTATTTTATTTTTATCCAGAAAATCAGTTTGTTCTAATTCTTTATTCAAACAATTTCTTAAAAAAGCACTCCAGTTAATTTCATCAAGGGCTCTCATTTTCTCAAGCATATCCTTGCTTACTCTTAAAGATATTATTGAATCTGTCATCTTACTTATGTAATACATGTATTACATATTATTTAAAGATTTCTGAATTAATTTTACTTTTATTAAATAGTGACAATAGAAAAGCTTTTAAATCTTGTTTTTATATTCAAATTATGACAGAATCCAAATCCAGATTTAAACGAGGAATTACAACAATAGAGGTTCCTTGTAATGGAAATTATGCTAGTTTTGTTCACCCTGGAGAAGGTTCTGATACTTATCAAAATGTTTTTTCAAGACTTATTAAAAGAGGATTAAAACCTGCAACAGGTGATGAAACAGCTTCTTTGCTTTATACTGCTTATTGTGATTCTCCTAAAGAACCTGAATCAAAAGAAATCCAAGAGATTATGAGAAATCAATGGTTATGGGTTGCGAATAGAAATTTATGGGTTGCAGGAGAAAATCCAGGAGTTTATGTTGTTTATGATAAAGAAGGAGTTGGAAGAAGCAAGCCATTAAATATTGGAGAATTAGAGGAAGCACTTCAAGGTGCTGAAATAGTTAATGATGTTAAATTTTAGTATATAATCTATAGAATTCTTTATGATTAAAAACCTTGCCTTTTTTAAGGGCAAGGCTTTGTATTGTTATCGAGACAATACAAATAAT
>JAGVWU010000048.1 GCA_018304145.1 Candidatus Pacearchaeota archaeon
TATATTTTAAATCTTCAAAATTTCTTATTTTAGATAAAAAATCTTTGTAAAATATCCATGGATTCAAATAATAAATAATTCTGTTTGTCTGAAATCTTTTCAATATAGAAGCCCTTAGTTCATTAAGTTTTTCATTAGTAAGATATTTAGTGTTGTATTTTGAGCGTATTACATTACTTTCATTTTTAAATTCTGGAATTAAATTTTCTTTTTTAAAATCATCATATAAATCTGTTCCCTGATAAGGCTGGGCTATATATAAAAAAACAAAATTTAGTCTTGAATTTATTATGTAGTCTTTCGTTTTTTTTATTTCTTCAAGAGTTTCATAAGGAAAACCTATAATCAAAGAAGCGCAGATCCAAATTCCTATTTTATGACATAGATTTATGAGGTTATTTATTTTTTTTAAGTCTACATCTTTTTTAATATACTTTTGAGTTATAAGAGAACATGATTCAATTCCAAAAGTTATTCTATAGCAACCGGCTTTCTTCATCTTCTTAAGAACTTCTTCATCCAGAGTCCAGAATGCAACTCCGTTGGGGGTATCCCATCGAATATCAAGTTTTCTTTCTATTATTTCATTACATAGGTCAATTGTTCTTTTTTTGTCTAAAGTCATGTTGTCATCAAAAATCCTGAATTGTTTAACCTTATACTTTTTATTTAAAAATTCTAGTTCGTCTGCAATATTTTTTGCAGACCTTCCATACCAAACTCTTCCCCATACAGTTCGAATAGAGCAGAAAACACAATTTCCAGGACATCCTCTGCTTGTTATTATGTCGACTGATGGACTTCTCATTGTTGCAATAGAATTATCCGGATGTTTAAAATAAAGATTCATATCTATGAGATGCCATGCAGCCTTATTCTCATCCAGATTTTTTATTCGCTCTCTTCGAGGATTTACTTTTATCTTATTTTTATCCCTAAATCCAATTCCTTTTATCTCATTTAGGCTTTTTTTAGGATATTTATTTGCTATTTCTAAAATGGTTTCTTCACCCTCTCCAATAACTGTAATGTCTATATTTTTGTTTCTTAGCACATATTCTGGATTTGCAGAAGCATGGGCCCCTCCAACAATAATCAGGATTTTATCATTTATTCTTTTTATAAGTTCAATTAATTCAAAAGAATCTGATTCATAAGCAGTATACGCGCAAGATAATCCTATGATATCTGGCTGAAATTCTCTTATTACTTTTTCTATATCCTCTGGAAAAAGCCCTATTTTAACAGTTTTATTGTTTACTTTAGTTCTTTTTCTATAATGAACAGGACAATCTAATATTTTAACCTCAAATCCATTCTTTTCAAGTATTCCTCCCATGTATAAAAATCCTAGGGGAAATTTTAAACTGTTGTGTTTTAAATTTGCACTGCAGGATTGTGGAGGATTTATGAATAGTATTTTATTTTTCATGCATGAATTCCTTTAATTTAAAAGTGAATCTGTTATTTATAAAATTTTTAAGAAATTTTTTATACATTCTGTTTCTTAGAAAATATTTTTGTTGATTAATAATAAATTTTGACTGTTCTACTAAATTGGTTTTGTAATAAATTGATAGAAGTTTTTTTGTGGGTATGTCAGAAACATTGATGTCATTGCCTAAAACCCCAAAACCACTCCAGCCTTCTAATTTATTAGGAACTTGGACTTTTTTTCTTTCAATGCATAAATCAAAATAAGGTGTTCCAGGCATTGGTCTGTAAATCTGTATTATATTTTCATCTGCAGGTATTTTCTTAATGTAGTCTAAAGTCATATTAAGTTCTTCTTCACTCTCACTAGGATGCCCAAAAATATAGGTATTGGTAAGAAATATCTTGTTTTTTCTTATAATCTCAGCAATTTTTATAGTCCTTTCAAGTTCAATTATTTTATTATTCATTTTTTGTATTTTTGGACTTCCAGATTCAATTCCAAGAAGAATTCTTATGCACCCTTTTTTAGCAATCATTTCTATTATTTCCTGATCAATAGTTTGATATCTAGCAGCACTAACCCATTTTATATTCAATCCATTTTTGTCTAGAGTATCACAGAACTTTTTTGCATAATCTTTTGAAACGAGATGCAAATCTTCACCTAAATCCAAGATTTCTATTTTATTTTTAATAAGGCTTTTAACAAGATTATATTCCTCTATAACTCTCTGAGGATTTGCAATTCTATAGCATCCAAGATATCTTCTTACATTTTTGTTGCTGTTATGACAAAAACCACATTTGAAAGCACATCCTCTAGTAGTGCTTAATGGCAGTACATTTTGTCTTTTATCTGGAAAATATCTATTTATATCCTCAATAAGATCCCAGGCAGGTAACGGCAATTTATCTAAGTCTATGAAATGTTTTGATGCAGGAGTTATCTTGATTTTTCCATTTTTCTTTAATCCAACTCCCTCAAGTTTTACCTTTTTTCCATCATAATGTTCTAAAAGTTTCTGAAAAGTATATTCTCCTTCTCCAATAACAACCGCATCTATATACGGATTTTGCAAGGTTTGTTCAGGAAGTATTGTTGGATGAGGACCTCCCCAAATAACTATTTTGCCGAGTCGTTTTGCTATCTCGCTTATTTTAATTGCTCTTGGTATATGAGTGCCTGTTAAAACCCTTAATCCTACTACAAAAGCTTCTGATTTTTGTATATCTTCTTTTATTTTGCTTTCATCAATCTCCCTGCCAGAATAATCTTTAATCTTAACATTATACTTTTCTCTTAAAACTGCTCCCAAGTGCATTAATCCTATTGGTGGATATAGAGTGTATCTTGCTCCAGATTCTATTAATAATATATTTTTCATTTTATTTACCTTTCCTTAGGGATATATTTCACATTGTAATAAGCTTTATAAAATCTTTTGTGTAATAGAAATATAGTCTAAAATGAACAAAAAAATAATTATAATGTATGATTTTTTTTCAGAGCACGGGGGAGTTGAAAGGATAATGCTATTCCAAGCAAGGGCTCTAAAAAAAGCCGGCTACGATGTCCAGTTCGCATTTGCATATATTGATGAAAATTTAAAAGATGAGTTAGAGGGATTTAAATTCATAGAATATGGAAAATTTTTTTTTAAAAATGAAACTTTTCAGATCTGTTCGAGTTTGCTTCGAAACAGTATAATTAATAAATTTAAAGAAACTGATTTGGTGATTTGCCATTCTTTTCCAGCATCTTATTTAGCATTAAGAATTAAGAGAAAACTGAAAATACCTTATATATTGCATCTTCATCATCCGCCACAGTTTTTGTACAACGCAAATTTGGAATGGGCTAAAAACTCCCTAAAAAGAAAATTTTCATTTGCAATAGGAAAGATATTAAGAAATCCTTTAAGAAAGTTGGATTTCTATTGTGTTAAAAATGCTAATGATTATATTTTGGAGTCAAAATCTGTTGAAAAAGTGATAAAGAATATTTATAATTTATCAGGAACAATAATTTATCCAACTATTAATGAAAAATTTAAGGCAGGTAATCACAATCTTAAAGAACTTTCCAAATATAATATAAATAAAGACTATATTTTAGGAAGTGGAAGGATAATCCGCCAAAAAAGATTTGATTATCTTATTTCTGCATCTTCCAGATTAAAAAACAAAAATTTTCAACTTGTTTTAGTTGGAAAGTATAGTCAATCTGAAAAAAACAATTTAAAAGTCTTGGCATATGAATATAATATAGAAATTTTGTTCCTAGGACCCCTAAATATAGAAGAACTCGTAAAAATTTATAATCTTGCAAAAGTTACAGTTTTAACTTGTCCAAAAGAATGGTTTGGTCTGGTTCCAATAGAAGCTATGGCTTGTGGTTGTCCTGTGATAGCTTGGAAAGATAATTTTGGCCCTCAAGAAACCATAATAGAAGGAAAAAATGGATTTCTAGCAGAACCCTATGATATTGATGACTTAGCTAAAAAGTTAGAATCCGCTATAATAAAAAAATGGAATAAAAAATCAGTTTCTTCCTACATTATAAAGTTCAAAGAAGAAAAAGTAGCAAAAGAATTAGTAAAACTAGTAAAAAAATCAGTTCCTTGCTCTTAATTTCCAGCCTTCTTTAGCATCTTTTTTATTAAATTTTGAGATAAAAGTAGCAATCGAAGTTAAAGATATCCAATATACCATAAGCAATCCACAACTAAAACTTTTTTTAAAAGAATTTTTTAGTATATAAACTATAGCTGGAAAGTAATAATTTCTAAGATTAATTTCCTGCTCAGTTTTAACTTGCTCTCTTGCAATTGCAGTTCTTATTTTTTGTTTAAATAGTTTTCTTACAGAAATTTTATCGTAGACTGCAATCATTCTTGGCATTTCAGCATCATTAAATATAACCACCTCGTTGCCTTGTTTCATTATATCATAAGTTCTTTCTAAATCATCCCCCAGTGAAGAGTTTTCTCTGTAGAATTTTTTCCTGAATAGATTAGTAAGAAACATTGTAGGAATTTTAAGTTTTAATAAACCATTTTTTTCTTCTGTAAATTTTTTCTTCTGAAATTCCATCCAAAAATAACTACTATATGCAACAATCCTGTAGCCAAAATTGCCATTTTTTATTTTATCTTTGTTCCATTCAACAGGAAAAGATTCAGCTATTCCCCCTATTTTTGGATTATTGAAAACAGAAATAAATTTTTTAAATGTTTTTTTATCTTTAATTCTAAATATCCAGTCAGCATCATTTATAATTATAATTTCTCCAGAAGCTTTTTTTATTATAGAGTTAATAACAACGTTTTTCCCCTGCCTAAGGTTTAATACAAAATATTTGAATTTTTTTGATTTTTTGCAGAATTTTTTTATTATCTCTTCTGTTTTGTCAGTGCATCCATCTAAGCCAATTATTACCTCATAATTCTGATAAGGCAGATTTAAAAGATTTTCAAGAGTTTTTGCTATTATCTTTTCTTCATTATGCGCTGCAATAAGAAAACTTATTTTTAAATTCATATTCGATGGCTTATCTTTAATTTTTCAGGCATTTTATCATAGAACCTTACAAAATCCTTTAATTTAGAGTTTATTAATCTTAACCTTATTATAGCTAACATCATTTTAAGCCCAGCCTTTTTAAGATTAATTTTTGAATATTCTCTGTCTTTCCAGATTGTTTGATGTTCTTTTAGCCTGAATCCTTTTTTCTTTAGAAGATATAACAGATCCACGTCAAAAGCCCATTTTGTTATACTTAAATTAGAGATAATAGCCTCTATTGCTTGTTTTTTGAATAATTTAGCTCCGCATTGAGTATCTCTGTAATTCATAAAAAATAATACTCTTATTAAAAAATTAAATATTCTGCTTGAAATTATTCTTTGAATAGACTGTTTTGGATCAACAATCGAGCTTTTAAGATACCTGCTTGCAAAAATACCATCATAGTTATTTAAATTTTTAATTAGTTCATAATAAGCATCCGGAGAAGTAGCCATATCTGCGTCCACAAATCCTATTATATCGTTTTTCCCTTTTAACGCCTCTTTAAACCCCTCTATTATTGCAAATCCCTTGCCACTTTCTTTAAAATTTAGATACCTTATCTCTTTATATCTCTTGGAATAGATTTTTACTATTTCTTCTGTCCTGTCTTTTGTATTGTTTATAACAATCAAAATCTCAAAATCTATTATTTTATTATTCTTTAAGTTTTTGAAAAATCTTCCATATTCTTCAAGAGTATTGCCTATTCTTTTCTCTTCATTATAAGCAGGTATTATAATACTAATTTTCATTTTTGGATAAATAAGATGCTGGCTATAAATATTATTATATTAGAAATCATAAATAGAATACTAAAGGATTCAAGACTCGAGTGAACAAACAATAGAACAAAAAACTGCAACACCATTAAAATAGCTAAAATGAAAACATGCCTCATTCTTAGTTTGTCAACAGAAATTTTATGGAGTATGTGTATGTTTAATAAAGAAAAAAAGCTAAAGCCAATTCCAATATAACTAAGTATATTAGCAACATCTAAATATCTTGCATCAAATAAAATTTTTATAATAAATTCAGGAAATGTTGCAAGAATAAAAACCGCTGTTATGCAAATAAAAATAACCGCAAAATATGTTTTTGTCATTACTCCCCTGCTTTTTTTCCCAGTTTCATATTTTTCAGAACTTATTGGAAACATTGCATTTCCAACAGCAGAAGCAGCAAACCAGATAGTTTTACCCAATAAAGAAGCTATTGCATATTTTCCAGCAATTTCAGGATTAAAAAAAATCTTTGCAAGTATAATATCCATACTATACATTATGACTATTACAAGCATTGAAAGAACTGTTGGCAAACTTTCTCTTGAAAAAATATCCAATCTTGATTCTATTTTTTTTGAATGAAGTATTTCTTTTATTAAGGGAAATAACATTAAAAAAGAAATAAAGTTTCCAAGTATGAATCCGATTATTGCACCATAAACCCTAAAGCCAATTGTGACCAGCAAGACAGCTATTACTAGTTTTATAAAACATGAAATTACATAATTCCAGCCCCAGGCATTGAATCTTTTCATTCCTTGAAGTATTCCTATTAAAATAGGGTATGTGAAGGCTATAAATAAAAAGATTCCAGTTAAAGCAAGTAGAAAAAAAGATATCTTGAGCTGTTTATATACATACAATGAAATTATAAGGAAAGCAACATAAAGCATGGCGCTTATGACCAAACTTTCTTTCATTAAATAACTGAATATTCCTCTTATTCTTCCAAAATCTTTTTTTAGGTTGTATCTAGTTGTATATTTTGAAATCAGAGTTTGTATTGATACAGCGGGCATGCTAAATATAAATATTATATTTGTAAGAACTGCAAAAATTCCATAATCAACAGGGCCTAACAATCTTGCCATGCTGAAATGAAGAACATAGGTTATTACATTGCCCGTGTTTATTAAAATCATTAAAATTAAACTTCCTAGGAAAAATTCATTTCTTAAAATATTGTTCAAATTAAACATGTAAAAATAATGCCTCTCTAAATAATACTAAAGCCAAAAAACAGATTATGATTTGAAATAAAAAGATTAAATATACAATTTCTTTTTCATAAACTTTTTTATCTTTTTTTATCTTTTTTAAAATGAATATTGACAAATGAGTCAAGCCATATATTTTGTCATAAGGCATTTCTAGACTTCCATCTTCATTTGGAATCCCAAATGATTGTTTTTTTAATCCTCCCCTTAGTTTTAAAAAAGTTTCAAGAATATACGGAATAAAGACAAATACAGCTATTTTTTCAAAATTACCTAAAATAGTCATTATTGCTATCAATGCTCCTATAGAATAAGTCATTATATCCCCTGGAAAGACTTTCGCAGGATATTTATTATAAAAATAAAAAACAATTAAAGAACTAACCATTATTAATCCAATTAAACCCAATGCTAGATTGTTTGTTCGATAGGCGACAAAAGACAAAAAACCTAATACTATTATTCCCTGCCCTGCTTCTAATCCATTTAAGCCAGCTAAAAAATTGTAAGTAGTTGTTGCCCCGGTTATTCCTATTGGAATAAAAAACAAAGGATAGAGAATTCCTAAATTGAGGGTTCCAAAAAAAGGCAGGTTTATAACATGAGAACCTGCATTTATAACAACTAAAGGTATTGAAGATGCTAGAACAAGAAATATTCTAAACCTTACTGATAATCCTCCATGTTTCCAGCCCAATAAATCATCGGTCAAACCAATTATAGCTAAAATCAATATAACACATAATAAAGCAAAAATCTTAACAAAAAGCCCATCTACGCCAAGATAATATGTTTTTATCGCTATGTAAGATAATACTCCAATAATAAAAGCCAGGATAACTACAATGCCTCCTGAAGAAGCAACATTTTTAGGATGTTTAAATTTATTCATATCTTCCCATAATAATCCAACTATATTGCATTTTTTTATCCATTTTGGAAGTATAATAAGAGTTAACACAAAGCTAACAAACATTGATACAAGCAATATAAATTCCATTTAACTAATAGAAAATATCTGTTTTTAAATCTTCCATTCGTAAGAATGGAATGAGTCAAAACATCAGTTTAAATGTTAAGGATTTACTAAGCTAGTTCAGGTATAATTCTTTTCCAGTCACTCCAGTTATCAAGCCTTCTTTCTGAATTAATATATAGATTATATTCTTGAGTGAACATAACACGTTCCCAAAAAGGAACTTTTATCCTGCCGGTAATTTCAAGTTTATCATCAATTAATAAATCTCCATGAACCATAGTTTTATCATGAGTTAACTACACTACGTCTTAAATAATAACTATTAACTTCTTAAGTGCTATATTCTATTTTATCAACGAAAGCTTTATAAATATGTAGCCCTTAATATATT
>JAGVWU010000049.1 GCA_018304145.1 Candidatus Pacearchaeota archaeon
AAAACCAGCTTTCAAGCTGGCTATAATTGCAAATGTCAAAAGAGTTTAGGGAATAGAATTAGCGAGAGCTATCTCGCTAGGTGGCGAATTCAAGTAAAAGGCAATAATTTTTATTCTTAAATAAATTATAAAAATATTCCAATTTATTAGACTCTATTCCGTCATCATTTCCATATTTATCTAGGATTTCTTTCACTTTATCTGGATTTAAATTTTCAAATTGAAGAACTCTTTCAACTTCTGCCTTCATTGTAACAGGTTCACCAGAATCTTTAAAATAAACTATCTCTCCGTTACAAATCTTATTAAATGGTTGGTATTTATTTTTATACCATCTAGATTCAATCTTCTTTTTTCCGGATAAAATCTTTTGAGTCAATCCCCAAGACTTTTTCATTATTGCAAGGTGTTCCATAATGTTATAAATAATAAGGATATAAAAGATTAACTTTAAATAACGCTTTCTACTCTAATTTTTTATGAGGGGGTAGCTCAGTGGGAGAGCACTACGCTGAAGACGTAGGGGTCGCGTGTTCGATTCACGCTCCCCTCATTGTAAATATTTGTTCGGGTTAGAGAATTATTAAAAGACAAATTTATAAGGTTTAAATTTCTTAATTATTTATGAAAGAAGAGTCTAAGAATTGGATAATGCAAGCAGAGGCAGATTTAAATGCTGCTGAAAATAGCTTGAAAAGTAAAGACTATCATGCCTCGGTTTTTTGGAGTTAGCAAGCTGCTGAAAAAGGTTTAAAAGGAGTAATTATTGAAAAAGAAAATGAGCTGGTAAAAATTCATGACTTAGTTAATCTTGGAAAGAAGACCGGGCTTCCAGAAGACTTGCTAATAAAGTGCGAAAAACTTTCTAAAGTTTATATTGATTCTATATGGTATTTTAGATGAAATTCCTGCAAGGAAATTTAATGGAAAGGATGCTCAAGAATTTTTATCAATTTCTAAGGAGGTTTTAGAATGGTGCAAAAGAAAGATTTAGAAATTGTCAGAAAGTTTAAAAAGAAATTGTCAAAAAAACTTACAATAAAAAAAATTATTTTATTTGGAAGCAGGGCAACTGGAAAAACTCATAAATGGAGCGATTTTGATTTAATCGTGGTTAGCGATGAATTTAAAGGCAAAAAATCTTTTGAAAGAGGAATAGGATTTCATAATGATTGGGGTATGATTATCCGGTTGATTTCATATGTCTCGCATCTGAAGAATTTAATAGATTGGAAAAAAGGCCAACTATAGTGAAAAATGCTGTTGAAGAGGGAATTGAAGTTTAATTTTAAATAATAGAATTGTTTTTTATTATATAACCGAACATTTTAAAGTATTGTCGCTCCATTCATCTGACTATCTTCTATAAATATTATCATGATGATCAAAATCCTGGAAAAGTATTAAATTATCTTGTTTATTAAAAACAAAGGTTAATACAAAATGTCCGACATGAACTCTTTTTCTGTCTTTAAAATCATATTTTAAATTTTTATAATGCTCAATATCTGAAGAATTTACAACTTCATCAATTTTCTTTAGTACCTGTTCATATAATTGTTTATCTTTTTTAATTAATTTATCTAAAACTCTTTCCAGCTCTTTGCTAAGTTTAAAATTATACATTTTATTTTTCTAAATGTTTTCTTAATTCTTCAACAGAGCTGAAACTTTTTCCATAACCTTCTTTTTCTATTTTATCCAATTTTAAAATATATTCAGGTCTTAACTCAGGCTCTAATAATTCTTCTCCATATTCTAAAACAATTTTAGAAATAGCTTCGCTTTTATCTTTTAATTTGTATCTTGCCTTTATTATGCTTAAGATATGATTTGCTTTTTCAGGAATATCAACAACAGCTTGTACCATTTTGTGATTGTATATTTAGTATATATTCCTTATATATATGGAGTATATAAAGATTTGTGTGATGAAAAATAGGCAAATTTATTAATTTTTAGCAAACCTTAAATCCCCTTAATTCTTAAATTCAAAATGGCAATAAAAACAATGGATGATGTTGAGGAAGGAAAAAGGCAAGAGAAAAGAGAAAAGCTGAAAAAAGAAATTTCTGAGGATGTTAGTGAAGTCATTGGAAATGTATTTGGAAAACCGGAACAAAAGAAAAAAAGTATTCTTGGAACTATAATCAAAATTTCCTTATTGGTACTTTTAATTTTAATAATAATTAATCTATTTCTTGGAAATATATGGCTCTTAAGATTTTTTATAAAGAGCTTGATTGGAGGATAACTATTCTTAAACTTTGTTGTGCAAGCAATAAACAAGTTTTTCCTTCTTTAGTAATTGCAATATTTAGTAAGCGATAAGTTAGAGCAAGAGTTTTGGTTGTTGATTTAAATTAATGCCTAACCCCCTCTTTAATTTTAAACTATTAGCATTACAACAAGCTTTGAAAATCAATCTGCTGAAAGCTATTGATTTTTCAATACTCTTTCAGCAACATTTATAAGTAATAATTAATTCAGATATTCATAAGATGAAATCAAAAAAAGGTGCTATGGAATTATCTGTTGGAACAATTGTTATTTTAGTTTTAGCAATGAGCATGCTGATTTTAGGATTGGTTTTAGTGAGGACTATTTTTTCAAGTGCAACTGGTGCAATTACTGAAGTAGACAAGGGAGTTAAAGATGCAATTTCAAAAGCATTTGCTGATTCTGACAAGAAACTTGTAATGTATCCCACTGCAAGGAAAATTGAAATCAAACAAAGAACTCAGGGGGAAGGTTTTGCTTTTTCAGTTAGAAACTTGGATAATGAAGACCGGGATTTTAAATACAGTGTATATGTTGATAAAGAATTTAATATTATTACCAAATGCAAGATAAAAGCTAGCGATGCTGATTCATGGACTGATGTTAATAGCGGAACAATAACTCTTGGAAGAGGAGCTGCAATGGATTCAGCAAGATTAGTGACATTAACTATTCCTGAAGGCGCTCCTTTATGCACAATACCTTTTGTTGTTGATATAAAGTACAATGATGGAAGTTATTATTCTTCTGACCAGATGCTTTTGACTATTAAGCCGAAGTGATTCTTGGAAATACTTTGTAGTTATTTGTGAAAATTAATCAAGATATTTGTTAAGGCTTAATTTTTTAAAAATTATTATTAATTTGTAATTAGGAGTTTAAGAAATCAACAATCCAAGCAAAACTTCTTGCCCCTATAACTCTTTAGACTGTTAAAACTAACTATAAACATCAAAAATTTTATCTTGACAATGTCAGATGAAATTTTAATATAAAATAAAAAACGAAGTTTTTTATAGGTGATTTTTTTAGTTAATTCATGGTATTGAAACTCTACAATACCCTTACAAGAAAACAGCAGGTTTTCAAACCTGTTAATAAAAATCTTGTCAGGATGTATGTTTGCGGGCCAACTGTAAATGATGTTCCGCATCTTGGACATGCCCGCCAACAAATAACTTTTGATGTTTTAAGAAAATATTTGATTTTTTCAGAATATAAAGTAAAATTTGTTTCAAATATTACTGATATTGAAGATAAAATAATCAATAAAGCAAAAGAATTAAATGAAGATATAAAAACTTTGACTGAAAGAAATCTTAAGGCTCATTTGGAGGATTATTCTAGAATCAATGTTGATAAACCTGATGTGCAGCCGCATGCAACCCAATACATAAAAGAAATGATTAATCTAATAGAAAGATTAGAGAAAAAGGGTTATACTTATGAAATTGAAGGAGATGGAGTTTATTATGATGTTTCTAAATTCAAAGATTATGGAAAATTATCACATCAAAATATTGAAAATTTAAAGACAAATGCAAGAAAAAAACTTTCTGAAGGAAAAAGAAACAAGGAAGATTTTGTTTTATGGAAATTTTCAAAACCTGATGAGCCAAAATGGGAAAGCCCCTGGGGCATAGGAAGGCCTGGCTGGCATATTGAATGCAGTGCAATGTCAGAATCGATTTTAGGTTTGCCTTTGGATATTCATGGAGGGGGGCAGGACTTGATTTTCCCTCATCATGAAGATGAAATTGCGCAATCGGAATCTGCTTTTGGCAAAAAATTTGCAAATTATTGGGTACATAATGGACTGGTTAATGTTGACAGAATAAAAATGTCAAAAAGCTTGGGAAATTTCAGAACAATAAGAGATATTTTAAAAAATTACTCAGGAGAAATAATAAGATTTTTTGTTATTTCAGCTCATTATAGAAAACCTGTTGATTTTTCTGAAAATACTTTGGAAAATGCAAAAAATGGATATGAAAGATTAAAGAGAATAACAGAAGAGATTAAAGATGATTTGAAGAAAGAAAATAAAGAGTATCTTAAAGAATTTAAAAATGCAATGGATGATGATTTGAATACTCCAAAAGCCCTTCAAGTTCTTTGGAAATTAGTCAGAGATGAAAAAGCAATTGGAAAAATCAAAACAATTGAAAAAATTGATAGTGTTTTTGGACTTAACTTATTGAAACCTAAAAAAACTTCGTTTTTTTGGTCCCGAAAATCTGAAAGAATTGAAGATTTTCTAGGAAAAGAAGAAATTAAGATTCCTGCCGAAATTCTTGGCTTGATTGATGAAAGAGAAAATGCAAGAAAAAAGAAAGACTGGAAATTAGCTGACAAATTTAGAGAAAAAATCAAAGAAAAAGGATTTAATATTGATGATACTGGTGACGGAGTTAAAGTTAATAAGATTTAAAATGAAAAACAGAAGAAAAACAATAAAAATAAAGAAAATTGAATTACCTCAGGTATATAATCCTTTAATAAACAGATACAAACTGGTTTTACCTTTAAGAAAAACAAAAAGCAAGAAAATTTTTGGAACTAAAAGAAAAGTTAATTGGTGGGCTTATTGGTATGTTTTAATTATTCTATTATTAATACTATTTTATACCTTAAATTTTTTAATTAAATATTTTATTAAATAATATGAAAGACTTAAGTCAATTAGTGCAAAGAGTTGACCCTTTTGTACAAGCTCAATTTGGAGATGAAATGAGAAGAATATTCCAAAGAGTTGATTGCGGATATTTTAGAATAGCTCCAAGAACAAAAGTAGAACTTTTTACAGATCAATCTGATGGGCAAATTTTTATATCTGGAATGCCTAAAGTAAAAGGTTATACTGTTGCATGTAGAAGTCCGAAATGTGGGCCTAAGGAAACTTGCGAGGTTTATTATGGAAGAAAATGCAAATATAAAAGACAAAATGGAGATGATGCTATAGATTTAGGATGAAAAGGATAAAAGAATTAATTAAAAAGAAAAAAAGAATATTTATTGTGCCTTTGGACCATCCAGAAGGAACTGATACAAAAAACTATCTAAAATTAGGAATACAAAATTTTGTTAATAACATTGATAATTTAAAGTTTGATGGATATATATTTCATTCAAGATATTATATAAAAAATCCTATAAAAACAAAAAAAGACTTTTTTCTTACAGTTGGAGAACAGCCTGATAATTATAAACTAGATATTAATATATTAAAAAAATTTCCGGAGGTTAAAAATTTAACTATATTTTTTGAAGTTGATAAACCTGATGATAAAAAAGCTGTTCTTTTTTACAAAGATTATGTTAAAAAATTAAAAGAAAATAATTATATTGTAATGGGGATGGGGTATCCTTCGAAAAATTATGCAAATCTAGATTATCAAATTGTTGCAGATGCTGCTAAAGAAATAAGATGTAATTTCTTTAAAACAGATTTAAATCAAAATATCAATAAAATTAATCTTCATGGAATGAAATTATTTATCGCTGGAGGAAATTATATTGAAGATGAAAATTTTAAAAAATTTGTTAAAAAAGTAAGAGATTTAAAAATTGCAAGTGCTTCATTTGGAAGAAATATATTTGAATCTGAAAATCCAAGACAAAGAATAAATTTTGTTATAGAAAACTTGACTTAAGAAGCAAATCTTATATTCACAATCTAAGCTCTTTTAAATAAATTATTCTGCATGCTTTGCATACAAGTTTTCTTAAAGCTAACATTTAAATATAAATATATGTATGTATTACAAATATTACAATGACGGATTCAATTATATCATTAAGAATTGATAAAAAAACTCTAAATCGCATGAGAATGAATGATGAAATTAATTGGAGTGCATTTTTAAGAAAATGTTTAAATCAGAAATTAGAAAAAATGAAAGAAACAGAAAATAGTTTTGATACAGAAAAAGCAAGAAAAGCATTAGATGATGCAAATAAAATAAGAAAATCTGGTGTCTTTAAAGGAGAAAGGACTGGTGTTGAAATTATAAGAGAATGGAGAGAGAAAAGAAGATAGTTGATGCATCAGTTTTAGTAAAATTATTTTCAATTGAAGAAGATTCAAATAAAGCTGAATATTTAATAAAAAATCATGTAACAGAAAAGATTATTTTGATAATTCCAGAATTATTATTTCTTGAAGTCTCAAATGCTTTAAAATATAAAAAAAATGATGAGAATAAAATTAAAGAGGCAAATGAAAAATTATGGGATTTTCAGTTTCATATAGAGAGACTCAATAAAAATATTATGGATCTTGCAATAAAAATAGCTTTGGAAAATAATTTTACTATTTATGATTCTCTATATATTGCTTTAGCCCAGATTTATGGAGCTGAATTAATAACTGCTGATGAAGCATTATTAAAAATTCCAAATGTTAAACTTTTGAAAGATGTAAAATGAAACGCGAGTGTGTAAACAAATGGAAAAATCAAAAAAATTTACTAAATAAATTTTTAGGCTTTTCAAATTATAAATTTTAAAAAATGAAAGATTGTGTAAATAAATTTGAAAATGAACAGGACTGCCCATGCCCTGATGAAAATTGCGAGAGGCATGGGATATGCTGCGAGTGCATTAAATATCATAAAAATAAGAAAAATCTGCCTGTATGTTTGAGAAAGATATAAAAACTATTTTTAGTTATTGATTATATGAAAGATAAAAAAGTATTAAGCATCTGGGACATAATTGCATGGATTGTTTTAGCTGGAATTTTATTATGGTTGATATTAAAGGTCTTTGGAATTATCAATACGCCCATACTCATAGAATATGCGCCTTATTTTGGGGCAGTATATCTTGCAGGATGGCAAATTCATAAACTTGCTTCTGTTGCTTCTGATGTCAGGGAATTAAAAAGATTTAAAATGTCTACTATCCATGAGATAAATAATATTAAAACTAATTGTATTAAAAATCATCTGAAAAAATAAAAAGAGGCAAAAACATGCTAGAACTTTTACAATACATATCAATAGGATTAGAAACAATAATTGCTGTTATTGGATTAATGATACTCTTTCAAAAAAAGAAAGAATACGGATTTTATATTTTCATAACATTTGCAATATATGCTTTTTATAATTTTGCAAAGCAATTTAATTTTGCTAACACTGAAATTTTATACATCCTATTTTTTATTGCAACTGTTTCTATGTTTTATGGAGTTTTAAAATTATTTAAAGATAATGAAAAAAACAGTATAAAAATTAAAAATACAAAAAATCGGAGGAAGAAATAAAATGTCATGCGGATGTTGCGGAACAAAGAAGAAAACTAAAAAGAAAAAGAGATAATTAATCCATTAAAGTGAAATTATAATCTCTTTCTAGAGAAGGAAATAATAATTGAGGTTTTACTAATTCTTTAGTTGCTAAGAGGCTTGCTCTGTCATAAATTCTTGGAGGAATATCAAAAGTTTTCCAGATAAGAGAAAGCAAAGTTGGCGAAGCCCTGATTCTCCTAGCATTCCATTCTACAATTGCATTATTTCTTAAACCTTGTATGCCTCTATTTAAATCATCTAGATTTTCTCCCCTTTGAGCATGAATTAGTTCATGACAAATAGCTTTATCCCTACTATATGGATCAAGATTCCTCTTTATGGTTATTATTTTTTTATTGCTATCTGTTAAACCTTCATAGTTTTCAATATCTCCAAAATATAATTTCCAATTATTTTTTAATAAAATATCAAGGTAAAATTTAGAGAATGATTCATTGATAGTTAATAAAAGACTTGAATCTCTATATTGAAATAACCTTGAAATATAATCATTAAGTTCTGCAAAACTTGAAGCATCACTAGGTATTGTCATGATTAAAATTTATATTAATGGTTTATAATCATTATTATAGTAAGGTATAAATGTAGTATACGGTTATTCTTGCATGGGGTACTTACTCTATAATTTCTATTACTCATTTTTCAATTAACCTCAAGAATAAGCCAGCAATTGCTTCTGGCT
>JAGVWU010000050.1 GCA_018304145.1 Candidatus Pacearchaeota archaeon
GTTTTACAGAATAGTAATTTTCAAACAGTGAGAGAGGCTATGGATAGAATTTCAAACTATTTTGAAAAGGAGGGATGTATTATGACGTAGTGTAATTAATCATTAGTTTATATCCCTTGAATAAATCAAAAGAAAAAATCCTATGGTATGTTTTTTAGAAGGAATTTTAGGACAAAACTTTGATTATAGAATGGCTCTCGCTAATGCAGGAAATGAACCTGCTCTATGTAATGACCATGAATACAGACTTCTTTTTGAAATAATAAATGACTGTTGCAATTTAACAGAAAATCCTCAAAAAATAAGAATCTATCTAGAAAGAGGGATTGAATTAACAGGAATGAGTGCAGAAAAGCTCTCTCAATATACTGCGGACATGGACCTTTCTGGACTTGCAGAATATTATAAAAATTATCATAAATAATTCTAAATAACCCCCACTTGTTTTATCAGCAAGAGATTATTCAATCCTTTTGCAATCATCTCAATTGCAATTGCAGTCAAGAATAACCCAAGAATTTTTGAACTAATATTTATCACTTTTATATTAATTCTAGTCAAAGCAATTGAAAAAATAAAAAATATTATAGCAACCAGAACAAATGCAAGAAAAATATCAAATAAAATATTCATTCTTCCAATCTCATAAGTCTTAACCATTAAAAATGAAATAACAGCAGGTCCTGTCAGTAAAGGTGTTGCTATGATTGAAACAATACTGTCTGCTTTTGTAAATTTCTTTTTTTCCTGGCTTGACCTTATCCTATCAAGTCCCAAAAGCAAAAGAACAATTCCTCCAGCAATCCTGAAGGAATCAATGGTTATCTTGAAAACTTCAAATAAATAAGGCCCTATAAGAACAATAATCAAAGCAAGAATAAATGCAACTAAAACAGCAACAAGAGCTATTTTTTTGACTTTCATTTTATTTTCATATGCAGAAACAAGGACTGGAAAAGAGGATAATGGATTTATCAATATGAGTATCTGCAGTATCAAGGCATAATTAATAAAATTCATTTCAGCCTCTCTTATTAATTCTAAAGCAAATAGTTTATTATAAATCTTTCGAGAATTACCAAATCATTGGAATGTTAGATTATCAGCTACAAACTCTTTCGCTTAAAACTTGCTTAGATGCCTTTATTCTAAGCATTAATCCTTCATCTGAAAAAACCCTAACAAAAAATCTTCCAACAGCAGTTTTACTTTCATAAGAGTCTATTTCTCTTCTTAATCCTTCTGTTGGTAGATCTCTTCGCTTAGCTAAATATTCTTGATATAATTGCCTTCTTAGTTCAGCATAAACACCGAAAGGATTTGGATGATGTACTTGTATCATAATTTTTCTATTAGATTAACATTTAAAAATCTTTCCTTTCCATTTTTGATAGAAAATAAGTGTTGTTTGATTTACAACCCAATAAAAAGAAACATTAATAAAACCCATTTAGTGTATTATAATATGGAAAAAAATACTCTAAAAAAACTGCAGATAATAGCCTGGGGGATAGGAGTTATAGCTTTATTATTATTAGTTTATGGAATAATAAGGGCTCTGTTAAGTTAAAAATGAAGGCAGGAGATGCATTATCAATTTTCTCGCAGATGATTAATTTTATAATCTTTATCTATTTCACAATAAACTTATTAAAGGTAAATGCACTGGATATTTAAGGATTATTAATAAGTGCCTTTGGATTACTATCTTCATTGATAGCAAATATAGTTTCAGTTTTAAAAGCAAAAACTTAAATATTGCTGATGAATTCCAATTCATCAGCAAATATCATTTGGATAAAGGAAATAAAACGATTGATGATTTATCATCAACATTTATCGCTTGAATAAATCTTTAAGATTTATTTATATACTATCTTTTATCTATATACTACCCCCATGACATTCAAACAAACCTATGAAACAATAACCTCATCAGAAATTTTCAAAGATTTTAAAAAACAATTCCCAGAAGCAGAGTTCTGCACAGGATTTTTTATAACTGATTTTTTTGGCAATGACAATAAAAGAAGCATTGATTTTAAGGCAGGGGAAAAAATTTTCACTTTTTCCATGAATGAACTTGGAAAAATAAAAATGAATGAAGACGAATTGATTAAAACCAAAGAGTTTCCAACACTGGAACCTGTTAATCCTGATTTTAAAATTGACCTGGACGAAGCTGAATCAACTGCAAAAATTAAGGCTTTAGATAATGGAATATCTGCAAAGTTCTCTAAAATTATTTCAGCTCTTCAAAAATACGAAGGAAAGCAGGTTTGGAATCTAACCTGCATGCTGGAAGGGCTCATTATTCTGCATATAATAATAGATGCAAATACTGGCGAGGTCATAAAGTTTGAAAGAAAATCCATGATGGATTTAATTCGCAAGCGATAAAAAGCTTCGAATTAGACAGGAAATTTTTAAAATTTCCTGTATGATAAAGAAGAAATAATATTATAATTTATTATTAAGATTTTAAAAAGAAGTTATGGCAATAGTGCAAATTAACAATCCACTCCTGCATCAAATTAATCATAAAAATACTTAAATTATCTTACTAACATTTAAAAATATGTTCTACTTGTTAATATTGAATTAATTATCAAAAAGGTGAAACATGAACGAAATAGATGACATTATAGCAGAAGTAAGCCCTTATTATAAAAAAAAGAAAAAATTAGGAAATATTCCATCAGGAGAATCCAGATTAATTTACGATTCTTCTTCAGAAACTCTTGAACCATTATATTTCTGGATTTTGGATTTTGCACAAAAAAGAGTAGGCAAAGTTGAAAAGCTTGTGGATAATTTTGCTTCTTCTCCGGGAAGCGGGCATTTTTCAGAATTGCAGGGAAAGTCAAGCCAGATGCAACAGGAAGCTTCAAGAGTTCTAGGAACAATAAATAATATTTTAAAAGGAGTTCTAAATCTTATTTATGATTTAAAAGAGTTTAAAATAAGAATGAGTCATTATGAACAAGCAGAATCTAAAGACAAACTAAAAGCAGAGGCAGGGCTATTAGCATTAAAACAAATTTGGATGGATAAAGTTGATATGCAGAGAGGGCAGGGAAGCATTAATGCATTATCTTCTGGAAATCTGAATTTTGTTACTTTAAGGGACGCGTTTATGACTGTTTCCTCCTTAAATGAAGTTGATAAAATAGACTTAAATGAAAGAGTCAAAAGGATTCTAAAACCTAGATTGCAAGAATTTCTTGAATGGCAAAAACGAAGCAAAGCAGAACTGGAAAAAAGATTTGAGATTGAAAAAACTTATTTAAAAAGCCAGGTTGAATCCCTAAAACTAAATGCAAGATGGGCAAAACCTTATTTAAGAGCAGCTCAGCAATTGACTGCAAATGAAAAATTATATTCAAATCCAGCCTTGGTGAGTGTTTTTAATACAATAATTTTAGAGCTTACTTTAATGGCTCATTCATCAGTTGATGTAAAACAGGCAATCATAGCAAAAATTTTGCCAAAAGAATTTGGAAAAATAAAAAAACTTAGAGCCTATAGTGCAATATCTATTATTGATTTTAATTTTAGGGGAATTCCTTCTAAAATGGGGCAGCATTATTTATTTGGAGGAAAAGCGGAGGTTACTTTCAAAGCTTATGCTTTAAACGAGGATGAAATAGCTTTATTCAAGGATAGATTAGATGATTCTGACTTTAATCATGCACTTAAATTTGTTCAAGGCATGACAGATGAATCATTGGAGCAATTAAAAATTGATATTGATGAATTACTAGGGGATGAGAAAGAAGAAAAGGAGAAAAAAGAAGGCAAAGAATCAAATCCTTTTTCAGCACTTTTTTCTTTTAAATCCAAAAAAGAGGAAAATAAAGAAGATAAGGAAGAAAAACTAAAGAAAAAAATAAAAGAATTAAAGGAAAAAGGAATAAAGCCGGATTCCTATGCTGAAAAATATATAAGAAATTTAGCGGAGGCAAATGCAATAAATAACAGCTTTGACTTATACGAAGTTTATAAGAAAAGCCATGGAATGGCTTCATTTCCATACACAGTCGATGCTTCGCATCATGCTCCAACATCAGAAGCTGAAAAATTCTTTGGAGTATAAAATTATTAAATAAAGAGTTAGTTGTAAGAAGTTGTTGAAACACTTTTTTATTTTGCTAACAATTCTCTTATTATCATTATAGCAAATAACTTCAATACAAGAAAATCTTTTCAGGAAGATTTTCTGTACAGAAAATTTAAAAAATTTTCTTGTAATCGGACATAATATAGTTATTTGCTTATTAGGGAATAACATAATAAATATACGAAAATTAATGTTATTCACTATAAGTTATTATAGGATTGTCAAATAGATTTCTAAATCACAACTCTTAAATAATTCAATATCCTAATTAATAAACGGAGAATCCGCTTAATAAATGGAAGATTCGCGAAAAGTGATTTTAGATTAATAAATATAGCAAAGGACGCTGATATTTCCTCAGTTGCGCCTTTGCTATCAAGGGAAAGACATAAAAAATAAGTGAAATATTTATGTCTTTCACTATAAATTGCGATTTAAATAACAAATAATTTAGATACTAACTATGCCAAAAGAAAAAAGATTCGTAGAAGATTATAACGAACCAGATGAATCTGATGAAGAATCAAAAGTAGATTTTAATAAAACAAAACCTAAAGATTTTGAATCTGATAAAAATCTGGAATCAGAAGAGGAAGAGATTGAAGAATCAGAAGAAGATGTTCAAAATATCTTTGAAGATAATTTTGGTTCTTTTTCTCCAGGATTCAGAAGCAGAAGCTCTTCTTTTTCAGCTTCTCTTGAATCAGAACCTGTTCAAAATTTGGAAAGAGGTTTGGAGGAAGTTCCAGCCCAGCAACAAACACAAAGAACAGAAGAATCAGAAACTCCAATGATGTATAATGCTCCTCAATATGGTTCTGGCTATAATGGTGCAGCATATGAAGCAATAAGAAACAATGAAAGAGTTGATGCAACCGGAGGTGCTTCAACAGCAAATTTGGCAAGGGAAATTAATATGAAAAGATGGCAGGAAACTGCACTTGGATATCCTATGGGTTCAGGAGGGGTTCAAGGACAAGGTGATAATTATATCCAGGCTCCTGAAAAAATAAGAGAAGAGAGAGGACTTCCTTTTCAAAGAGGAAACCAGAGAAGAAGCATGGGATGGAAAGAAGAGCATTAAAAATAATCGAATAAATATTATAAATAAAAAAATTAGGATGTTATGGCAATCATGCAAAAGGATATAGTTTATTTTGATAATCAATAACGCTCTCTTACTTTACATATTCCCATCCTGCATTACATTAATAAAAATAATCGAACATTTTAAAAACATAGTTTTTTTCTATAATACAGGAAAAAAGTGCAATAAAAATGAGTATATAAAAAAAGAAATTTAATAAATAAAACTTAATCAACCACAACCCTTACATAACCTAACAATCTCATCACTTCCCATCCTTATCACATTAATAAAAATGACAAACTACGAAACACTTTATCCAGGAACAACTTATCTCCTTGACCCTAATTATCATTTTACAGGTTATAGGATTCCTCCAGGAACTATTGGGGGAACAACAAGCATCCAGACAGCTAATCAATTAAAAGAGATTAATAATTTATTGAATCAGGGGATGAAAGTTACAGAAGTTTCTGTTATTGATGATAAAGTTTTAGAAATGATTCCCAAAGAACAGTTCAAGGAAATTAACAGATTAAATAAATTAACAGGTGCTGAATCAACTCTTCATGCTCCAACCCTTGATCCAGCAGGATTTACTCAAGAAGGATGGTCAGAAGAAAATCAAAGAGCAGTCCAAAGACAATTTGAAAATTTCGTTGAAAGGGGACATGACTTGAATCCAGATGGAAACATTCCAGTAACAATTCATGCAAGTGTTATTCCTGGTTCTGAAATAATGCCTGCAATTAAAGAATTATTAACTCCTGAAGAAAAAGAAGCAGGAATAAAAGAAGTTTATGCAAGAATAATTGCAGTTGACCAGGAATCAGGAAGATTTCAAAATTTAGAGAGAGAGAAAAAATATTATCCAGGGCAAGAAGGAATAGTAAGGACTCCTGAACAAGAGCTTCAGCTAATCAATGAATCTCACTGGGACCAGCAATTAGCGCAGTTACTCTTCTATAAAGAAAGAGCAGATGAACTAGCTGCTAAATTTTATCCTATAATTAATAATGCAGATCCTAAATATTTTACACCTGAACAAAAAACAGCTGCACAACAAGTTGATAATGCAATGGCTTATTATAAAAATGCATCCATGAGCCTAAATGCTCTTTATCATAATGCATACAAATTTTCAGATGAAAAAACAAGAACACTTTTAAAAAAAGCTGCTGAAGATTATAAAAAAGGTTTTTCTGAATACAGACACGACCCTCATAATCCTGGAGCTCTTTCACATGCTTTACAGACTTTAATGCAATCCATGCAGGTAATAACTGATGCAAACGCTGCTGAAGCAGGCGGCTGGAAAATTCCTGAAAAATACAAGCAGGTTGAGGATTTTGCAAGAGAAAAAACAAGTGATACTTTAAGCAATGTTGCATTAAAAACCTATGAAAAATTTGGAGATAAATCTCCTATTATTTCAATTGAAAATCCTCCTTATGGGCAGGCTATGTCTTCAGGAAAAGAATTAAAAAAATTAATTGAAACAACAAGGAATAAATTTGAAAAAAAATTAATGCAAGAGCATGGACTTTCTCAAAAAGAAGCAGAAAATGCAGCTGAAAGATTAATAGGAGCAACCTGGGACACTTCTCATATTTCAATGATAAGAAAACAGGGTTTTGGTCCTGAAAAAATAACTAAAGAAACTAAAGAAATAGCACCTTTTGTCAAGCATGTTCATTTTAATGATAATTTCGGAACAACACACACAGATTTGCCTCCAGGAATGGGTTCTGTTCCTTTCAAAGATGTCCTTGAAGTTCTGGAAAAAGGAAAAGCAAAAGGAAAAAAGATTTTTGAAGGGGGACAATTTTTTCAGCATTTTCAGACAAGCCCTTTTCCTTATGTTTTGGAATCCAGTGCAGGGCAATTTTTTGAAGGAAGTCCTTATTTTGGGCAGGTTTATGGGCTTCAGGCACCATATTATTCTGAAAGAGGAGCTGTAAACCCATCTATCCATCATTCTTTGTATGGCTCAAGATTCCAAACTCTGCCATTGGAATTAGGTGGAGAAACTGGAGGAGGGCAGAGCAGATTTGCAGGAACTCCTAATGCTTAATTTTGATTTCACCAAAAATTTATGAAAGTTTTTTAGTGTGCTCAGAATTTCACATGCTAACTTTACCACATGTATAAAAATGTGAAATTCTGACATTTAACTACTATATAATAATTATACGAAATTCGCAAAGTTTATATACTTGTATGAATTAATATTCATATGATTAATAAATCATATAATGAATTTAATATTGATAGAATTATTCTTTCTCACAAACTAAAGCAAGGAATTTATGCAAGAATAATCAATTACTAATGGAGCATGAAAAAATATTATGGCTTTTAAATAGCATTGAAGAAAATCTGATTAATAATATAAAGCCGGATATTTCAGAAGCAAGGCGGTTGCTTGATGCTTATTTAAAATTCGAGTGTGAATTCTTTTATCCAAAATTAGATGAAGAAATTCCGGAAAAAGAAAAATTAAAGATTTTTGAGAGAATTGAAGAGGTCATAATAGAATAATTCCATGTATTAAAAATAATTGTAAGGAGGTAACAAGCAATTTCATATTAAAATAAGAATAAAAAATATGAGATTGCAAAATTTAAATGGCAAATATAAAAAATCAGCATGTAGTTCCAAGAAAAAAATCCTGGGCTGTAAAACATGAAGACGCAGAGAAAGCTTCAAAAATATTTGAAAATAAAAACGATGCTATTGAATATGCAAGAAATATGGCAAAGAAAAATGATGCCTGCGTGGTTTTGCATGATAAGAAAGCAAAAATAGAAGAATTTACATCTTAGGTTTATTCCTTCTGTTTCAATAAATCCTGCTCTTATTGCTTCTATTTAAACAGGCATCCATGGTTTATCCATTACTGGCCAGATACAAATTTTAAAAATAATGAAATGAATCAAAAAAAAGAAACAGCAATATTTTCAGCAGGATGTTTTTGGCATGTGGAAGATGTTTTTTCAAAAATTCCTGGTGTAATAGAAACTGAAATAGGTTATACTGGAGGTTATGCTAAAAATCCAACTTATGAGCAGGTTAGCTCTGGAAAAACCGGCCATGCAGAATCAATTAAAATAACTTTTAATCCAAAAAAGATAAGTTATGAAAAATTGGTTGATATATTTTGGAAAATTCATAATCCTGCCTTGATTAACAGGCAAAGTGCAGATATAGGATCAAATTACAGATCAGCAATATTTTATTTGAATAAAAAACAAAAAGAAACTGCATTAAAATCAAAAAATAAACTGCAAAAGAAATTTGCCAGGCCAATTGCTACTGAAATAAAAAAAGCAATTGAATTTTACCAGGCAGAAAAATACCATCAAAAATATTTTCAGAAAAATCAAAAGATTAAATGTAATATATAAATATGATTCAAAAAACAATTAAAACAGATTCAGAATGGAAAAAAATTCTAAATCCTTTGCAATATAGAATACTGCGGAAAGGCGGAACTGAAAAGGCGTTTACAGGAAGTTTATTAAATAATAAAGAAAAAGGAGTTTATTTATGTGTGGCTTGTGGAAATCCTTTATATTCATCTGAAACAAAATACAATTCTGGAACAGGATGGCCTAGCTTTTTTGCTCCTTTTTCAGAAGATAGCCTTATAATCAAACCAATTCCAACTGGAATTGATGGAGCTGAAGTATTATGCGCAAAATGTGAAGGGCATCATGGACATATTTTTATAGATGGGCCTAAACCAACTGGATTAAGATTCTGCATGAATTCAGTCATATTAAAATGTCAAAATATTAAAAAGGAGGTTAAAGAAAAAAATGGATAAAGTACAGCATTTTGAAATTCCACTAGATAATTTAGACCGTGCAAAAAAGTTTTACAAGGATACTTTTAATTGGAATATGATTGATGTTCCAAATATGGCCTATACCATGGTTCATACAGGAAAAACAGATGATAAAGGAATGATTGAAGAAAAAGGTGTTATTAATGGAGGAATGATAAAAAGAAATAATGAAATTAAATCACCAGTAATAACAATAACCGTAGATAATATAGATCATTCTCTTATCTTGGCTAAGAAAAATGGAGGAAAATTGCTAACAGATAAAACTCCGGTAAGTGATATGGGTTTTATGGCTTATGTAAAGGATAGCGAGGGTAATATAATCGGCCTTTGGCAAAATTTAAAAAAATATTAAGGTTTTTTATATTTGCTTTAAATAATCAATTGTAAGGAGGCTCTTGTAAATCAAGAGAATAAAAACATGGAAATGTATGAATTGGAAGGAGAATGTTGCTCTATACCAGCATCAGCAATGACTAGAGAAGACAGAATTAAAAATCTTAGAAGCTACAGAGAAGCGTTGGCAAATGAAGTAGGAGAAGTAGACGAAGAAATAACAGAACTCGAAAGAGAATGTTGAGTGAAAAACTACAGTGCATAATTAAATCATTTATAAGGTAGTTTTTTACTCTGTACCATTATTGAATTAAGCCAAAAAACCATATTTTTGAATTAGCAGGTAAAAATCAAAAGATTTTTTAAGCAACTGGTTTTTTGTGCCTTTTTTTAAGATAAAATGATAAAACAATTTAATGAATTAGCAAATGCAAAAAGAACTGAAAAGACAATTTCAGCTTTAAAAGAAAATGGAATTAATGCCTTTTTAGTTGAAACTAAAGAGCAGGCAAAAGAAAAAGTCCTTCAAATGATTCCCAAAGGGGCTGAAGTTTTCTCAATGACCTCAATAACTTTAGAAGCAATGGGGATTCCAAAAGAAATCAACGAATCCAAAAATTATGATTCTGTAAGAAATAAATTAATATCTATGACTAGTCAAAATCAATCAAGAGAAATGCAAAAATTAGGCTCAGCTCCGGATTGGACAATTGGAAGTGTTCATGCAGTAACAGAAGATGGAAAATTAATGATAGCTTCAAATACAGGAAGCCAATTGCCTGCATATGCTTATGGTGCAGAAAATGTAATCTTTTTAGTTGGAACACAAAAAATAGTTAAAAATATGGAACAGGGATTTGAAAGAATATACAATCATAGTTTGCCTCTTGAAAGTGAAAGAGCAAAAAAAGCTTATGGAATTGAAAGAAGCAATGTAAGTAAAATTTTGATTATTAACAAAGAGATTCAGCAAAATCGAATAACTTTAATTTTTATTAATGAAATTTTAGGTTTTTGATATAAAAAGGAGGTAAATTATAAACAAAATGGCATTTACAATTGTAATTACTTCAGCTATTTTAGCAATTATATTTGGAATAATAATACTTATCTGGCCAAAATCCCTTAACTATGCTATTGCAATATGGCTGCTATTTAATGGTATTCTGCAACTTTTAAATATTTATTTGGCATAATAAATAAACATAATTTAATCATTAAATGAGAGAAGATATTCATATCCTAAATGAAAAAGAAATTTTGATAAAATTAAAAGAATTTCCTGACTGGGAATATAAAGAGAATAAAATAAAAAAAGAGTTTAAGTTCAGGGATTTTATGGATTGCCTTGCATTTACAGTAAGGTTGGCACCTATTTGCGAGATGAAAGACCATCATCCGGACATCCATATTTTTTATTCAAAAATATTATTTGAATTGCAGAGATTTGATGTTGGAGGAAAAGTAACTGACATGGATTTTTTTATTGCATCAGAGATTGAAAGATTATATAAAGAAAACAAACCTGATTAAAAAGAAGATTAACTATCATCTTTAAAGGAAATGTTACGAAAATGATAATTGACGGGCATGCGCATATGATTACAGAATCCATTGCCAAAAGCATGAAAATAAGCCCTCATATTTTAAAATATATGAATCAGGAATGGGCTAAACACTCTGTTAAAGAGCATGTTGAATCCTGGATTGATGCAATGGATAAAAATGAAATAGAAAAAACAGTCTTCATGGCAACAGCTCATCTGAATGAAGATTTTACAGAATTTATAAATTCAAGCAATCGTTTTGTAGGATTTGCAAGAATTAATCCCTTGCTTCCAAATGCCCTTGATATTCTCAAAGCTGAATATAATAATAGCATGAAGGGTGTAAAATTATATGCAACTAATGATGGCTTTGATGTAAGCTGTGACTGCAATCCTATTTATGAGTATTGTGAAAAAATGAAATTGCCAATAGTGATTCATTTTGGCATGACAATTGGGGGAAAATCTGACCTTTTTCATGGAAATCCTGTAATGCTTTCAAGAGTTCTAAGAGATTTTCCAAACATTAATTTTACAATAGCGCATTTTGGAGCTGGTTTTTTCAGAGAATTGCTTATGTTAAAATACAAGCAGGATAATTTATTTGTTGACACTTCTGGAACAAATAACTGGATTGATTATCAGGATAATCCTTTTTCACTAAAAGATGTTTTTGAAAAGACTATTAAAGTTTTTACCCCTCAAAATATAATATTCGGCTCAGATACCAGAATTTTTCCAGGCGGCTACAGAGAGAATATTCTAAAAGAACAAAGGGGGATTTTAGATGAGTTAAGATTGTCAGAAAAAGATAAGGAAGATATAATGTATAATAATGCAAAAAAGGTTTTCAATATATAAATTAAAAATAAAAAAAAGATGTTAAAATGAAACAGGAAATATTAAAACAAATTGCTGCGTTGTCAACAGCTGCATTTGGCTTGGTTGCGGCATTAGCCTGGAATGGTGCAATTCAGGCAATATTCAAATATGTTTTTGGAACAACAGATTCAATTACAGCAATGCTGGTCTATGCAATTGTTGTTACAATAATTGCAGTTATGGTAACAATGCAAATTGGAAAAGTTAGTGAAAAATTTACAAAATAAAAAACAATAAATAATATATATCCAATTTTATAGTGCAGTAATCCTTAAAAATAAAGACATTTTCTTAAAGTCATAATGAGAGGACATCAAGTAAATATAGTTGAAAGATTAGAAGAATTACCTAATCTAGTAGGTCATGTTGTTAGATATTTTGATAAAATAGGTCCTAATTTTGTCCCATTGAATGTTGTACTTTTTGAAGTTAATAATAAAGAAATTGAAGTAGTTTATCAAGGAAGTGTATCAGATCTAATAGTAATAAACTTGTCAAGAACCATGGGCTAAAGCCACATGGCGTGTCTGGTTCTTGATCACCCAAAAAATGCCTTTGCTTTTTATGGGCTAAAGCCCATAGCGTACGCCCTGCATTATACCCAATGAGTGATACAATAGAAGTTAGAAATAGATTAACTTCTGGAGCTGAATATGAAATTAGAAAAAAAGCCTTATCCGATGCTTGTCTTTGGATTGATACAAAAGAATAATAAGAAACTTGTTCTTGTAACAAAATTGTTCAACCTCTTCCTATCTAGAATAACATTAATAAATATTAGATTTATCCGCCAAACAACTTTCTAAACCAATTCATTATTTTCTGCAAGAAACCTGCATCAATGCATTTTCCAGATACACAAACATTTGAAGAACATTCAAAATTATTATCGCAGGTTTCATCTGATTTTAATTGCTCGATAAATGCTCCATTGTCTGAACAGTATTTTTCTGCTTTTCTGTATCCAAAGGGATAGCATTTGTCTTCAAAAGGGCATGAGTCTTTGCAAATCAAATCAGCTTTAAATTCAGAAGCATTCGAATCATAAATATTTTCAATATCTTCAGCATTAGTATCGCCAACATACTCTTCTAAATAACAATTTCCTCCAACTGAAAAACTATTTACACCGCACTTTTCACCTTTGCAATGCTCTTTACAATCCTCCTTTGCCCTTTTCTGAAGTCTTTTTGAAGGATAGCAAGATTCTCCGTCACCCGCTTTGCCTTCTTTTCCATCATAGCACTGCCAATATGCATATTTAACGTCATTTATTTTTAATAGAGTTATATTAGACTCTCCACCACTGCAATCAAATTCTATTGTATCATCAATTTCATCTTGTTTAGTGTACTGGTAACCTCCGCAAGAACTTTTCCAAGTTATTTCTCCGCCTTTCTTACCATTAACCTCAATAACACAGCTTCCAACCCCACTACAGCTTACACCTTTGTGCAATCCCTCGCCTTTTCCTAAATAACATTTTTGCTCTATTTGAGAATTTTTAAAAACACAGGTTACTTTTTCGGAATTTTTTTCTCTAGAATCTTCACTTAAATTTTGATTATCTTCATTTTCATCTTCATTTAATTCTTTTTCACATTTGTCCTCATTATCAAAAGTTTTTAATCCATAATACATATATGCCCCGCAAAATTCTTTGTATCCGCATTCCTTGGAAGTTGAATCAAACCAATAGAGATTTTTGCAATCAGCTGAAGTATTGGAAGTGGAAGTTCCAGAAATACAAGCTCCATCTTTACAGCCATTGGCACATTTTGAAACTTGCCAGCTTAGTTCATTATAAGAACAAATTGCTTCTGCAACATAACAATTATCTTCAGAACATTCAGCTAAATTATTATATAGAATTTTATCAACTTTGACATAATGCTGCACATTTGTTTCTTCTAATTTATAGACACATGCATCATTATAATTTTGAGTAAGATTATCATCAAAAGACCTAATATTCACTTCTCCTTTGGTATCATAGCCAAATCCATCACTATCAGTGCATTCCGCAGAAATAAACCAAATTCCAAACATTACAAATATAAAGAATAATCCATGCACCACAAATATTTTTTTATTCATGATTTATCTAAAAAAACCATCTTTATAAATATTTTTAAAATCAATAAAAATATTCTTACATTCCAGCCTGCTGTCTTAAAACCTCTGCTTTATCAGTTTTTTCCCAGGTGAAATCCTCATCATTTCTTCCAAAATGCCCATAAGAAGATGTTTTTTTATAAATAGGTCTTCTTAAATCTAAATGCTCTATAATTGCTTTTGGCCTCATGTCAAAAATTCTGAATATCAATTTCATTATATCTTCTTCTGAAATCTTGTTTGTTCCAAAGCAATTTACATTGACTGAAGTTGGTTGGCTGACACCAATTGCGTAGCTTAACTGAACTTCACATTTTTCAGCCAGCTCTGCTGCAACAATATTCTTTGCAATATAACGAGCCATGTATGCCCCGCTTCTGTCTACTTTCGAAGGATCTTTTCCTGAAAATCCCCCTCCTCCATGCCTTCCAATCCCCCCATAACTATCAACAATTATTTTTCTTCCAGTAACTCCTGTATCACCTTCAGGCCCTCCAATTACGAATCTTCCAGTTGAATTAATATGAACCTTTGTATTTTCATCCATAAATACTTGAGGATATTTTGTATTTATGGAGTTTGAGGGAAAAAATTTATTTTTTTCTTCCAAATCCATCATTTTACCACAAATAGGTTTTACGACTTTTTCATAAATCTCCAACTTTATCTCATCTTCTGAAATCTCATCTTTATGCTGTTGTGCAATTACTATCGCATCAATTCTTTTTGGCCTGTCATCTACATATTCTATTGTAACCTGCGATTTTCCATCTGGACCAAGATGTTTTATTGAATTATTTTTTCTAACTTCTGCTAATTTTTTAGTTAGTTTATGTGCAAGAATAATTGGCATCGGCATTAATTCAGGAGTTTCATTGCAAGCATATCCATACATCATTCCCTGATCTCCTGCTCCCTGCTCCTTATTGTTTGATTCACTGACACCCATTGAAATATCAGAACTCTGCGAATGAATAGAAGCCCATATTCCAGCATCATCTGCATCAATTCCAAATTTTGGATCTGTATATCCTATTTCTTTTAAAGTCCTGCGTGCAATAGTTTGGACATCTAAAAAACCCTTTGTTGTAACTTCTCCTGCAATATGAACACTGCCTGTTGTAACAAGGCATTCAACAGCAACTCTTGAATAAGGGTCTTGCACAAGAAGATTGTCAAGAATAGCGTCACTTATCTGATCACAAATCTTGTCAGGATGCCCCTCAGTTACAGATTCTGATGTTATGAAATAGTTTTTCATCGCTCTCTTTTTGTAGATTAATATCTTAAAATCTAAAATTTCCTATAAATATCTTTCTTACTACTTCATATCAATGAATAAATATAAAGACGATTATAATTCAAAATATATATAAAAATATATTTAATGTATAAATTATGTTGAAAAATAAAATGCTCAGGATTAAATATAAGCAATTATTATAATATATAGCAAGTAGTTTGTATAACAAACGAAAATTTTTAAAGCTCCCATAGTTCAGTGGATAGAATTTTTCCTTGCGGAGGAAAAGACCGGAGTTCGAATCTTCGTGGGGGCATTAATCCAATTCCATTAAGTTAAGGAATTTCTCCTTGATAAATTTCTTAAAAATAATCTTCAAACTTGCAGGATTTTAAACCAAAAGCTTTCCTAATGCCAAAATTTCTATTGAATTAAATAAGCCAAGCTAATTTTTTTCTAAGAATAATACTAAAGATATCAAACAACCCTCTTCTTTTTTATGTAAAACTTCTTTCTGAATTGATGAAAAACTCTAGGAAAACTTCTTCCCTTTCTAATTGGAGAAGGGTTTATTTTAAATAATTCTTTTAAATCTTTTATATTTCTATCAGCATTTTTATCTAATAATATTTTTATAAATCTATCTTTC
>JAGVWU010000003.1 GCA_018304145.1 Candidatus Pacearchaeota archaeon
AATCGCTTATGTGAAAAAACCTCCTTCAAAAAATATGAATATGATAACAAATTGGTAAGTTTGTTTAGTTATAGTTATGAGCGAAGCGAATTAACTCGTTTGATAAGGCGCCTCTTCAATAGCCAAGTCAAACATTCTTTTTAATTCTACATCCATTTTAACTAAACTTGATTTTCTTCCCCTAAACTAAAATAATATCCCAAAGCTCCCAAATAATCTCTATTATCAATAAAACTTCTAAATAATTCTCTAATTGATGTTAATTTTTGTTCTTCACCATCAACAGATTCAACCAAGCTCATTTCCATCCTCACAGCAATTATTTAATTTAATAAGATAATATCTGAACCCCTTTTCCAAAGCTTCTATTGCGCTTTCAAGAATATTTTTATCAACACCAACAACAGTAAACTCTTCTCCATCCTGAAAAGTTATCATTGTCCTGACAGAACTTTCTTCAGCTCTCCTTCTTGCAATCTCAACATGAAAATCAATCAGCTTAAGATTTTCAATTTCAGGATATTCTTTTGAAAGAATTTTTTTCAAGGTTTTAAATGCAGCATCAACAGGTCCGCCATCAACTTCAAATTCTCCTTCAATTATCTTTTCATTTAATCGACATTCAACCTTAAAATAAGAGGTTTCATTTCTATTTACAACCTCGCTTCTTATCTCCCATGCATTTATCTTGAAAATCAAATCATTTGAACCAAAATATTTTTCAATCAGTAAGAATTGTTCAGCCTCATAAACTCCTGATTTATAACCTTCATTCTCATATTTTCTTAATTCCTCAAATAATCTTTTGATTTTTTCTTTTGTTTCTTCATTATTTTTATCTAATTTATATCCAAACTTTTCAGCAATTCCTACAATAGAATTCCTTCCTCCCAAGGTATTCATTATTATATTCCTTTTATTCCCAAAATCATAGGGATTTACATGTTCATAACTTGCCCCTTTTGCATGAGCATCAATATGAACACCCGCTTTATGAGAAAAAGCCAAATCACCGACAAAAGTTCTTTTTTCAGGGATATTTATCCCAGCCAGCCTAAAACCATCTTCATTTATTTTTTTTAATTTTTTTAAATCAATATTAAGGTTATTTCCTAATTTTTTTATATAAACCGGAAGAAATTCTGAAAAATCAAGATTTCCTATTCTTTCTCCAATTCCATTTATTGTTCCCTGAACTTGAGAAATATAGGGCAGACACGATAAGGTATTTGCCAATGCCAATCCGCAATCATTATGAAAATGAACCCCAAATCTCGCTTGAAATCCAGAAGATTTTAATATCTGTCCTGTTTCTCGGACAATCTTTTCAGCTTCATCAGGCAAAAGACCTCCATTTGTATCACATAAAATAATTCTTTCAGCTCCTCCATTGATTGCAGCAATAATGGTTTGGATTGCGTAATCTTTATTGCTCCAAATTGGTTTTACATTTTCTTTTGTTCCAATTTGGAGGCTTAAAGAATTCTCATTTGAGAATTCTTTATTTTTCTTAAATGCATCAAAATAATGTTCAGCATCATAAAAAACAATTAAACCCTTTTCTTTTAGGAATTTAACACTTTCAAAAATTTTTTTTAAATTTTCTTCAGGAGTTATTTTCAATTGTTTTTCAACATGAGAGATAGAGCTTTTCCCAAAGATGCATGCATATTTTGCTTTGCAATTGACAATTGAATTTAAATTTTCATCATCTTCAGCAAGAGGTTTTATTGAAGTTGAGCCAAAGGCAACAATTTTTGCATTTTTTACAATTTTCAAACAATTAGAGAAACTTTCAAAGATTTCCTTAGAAGCCATAGGCCATCCCAATTCAATATAATCAATTCCAAATTCATCAAGTTTTCTGCATAATTCAATCCTGCTTTCAGCATTAAAACTAGCTCCATGAGCCTGTTCTCCTTCTCTTAATATGCAGTCATAAATTTCTAGCATTTTAAACTTCTTTCAATTTCCTCTCTTGCTTTTGCAAAATCTTTTTGTGATATAGAACTGTATTGAACATAATCTTTTATTTCAGGGGATAATGAAGCATGAAAGGATAACGCTTCTATATGCCCTTTAGTATGATAAAGACTAATAAATTCATATGCAGCTTCAGCTTCTCTTGTCATGCTATCCCCTTCACTTGTTGCAGTAGTATCTAAACTCATAAAAACTCCAGCAAACCCAGAATTTTGAGCCTGCTTATATAAAAATAAAGATTATGCTAAAAATCATGCTAGCTATAACTGATATAAAATTCATTTTGTTTATATTTTTGCCAGCCATAGTTATTATTAAGAATAAGGGTTTTTAAATATTTTTATACTAATCAATTTGAAGACATTTCCCTAATTGCTTCTTGAACAATTCTAGATATATCTTCTTCAATCTTATGATTAATGTCTTTGCCATTTCTATTTCTTAAATACTCATAAATTCTATTATGTATTGCAATAGTATCAATCTGATAAAAAGTATTGCATTTGTATCTCGCACAAAATTCAGGAGGTAAATCTCTTCCTGTTCTGCAATTATTATATCTTGAGCATTGATTTAAACTAATCTTTTCAGTAATCATGTTAAAAACATCCTTTTAATTTATTTATAAATATTTTTATTACTCTTTTTGTTTCAGAAAAATTCTCTTTCAAAGACAATGCAATTGTTATTTTATAACTCATAAAAACTCCTGCAAGCCAAAAATGAATCAAGGCTTGTCAGATGACTAATAGCAGAACTAAAATAATCACAGAATTCAATATAATTGAATTGTTTTTAGCCATGATTTACTCAAGAAAAAGGGGTTTTTAAGTTTTGTTATAATTTTTGTTAAATATGATAAAAATATTAACAAGAATAAGAAATAATCCTATGCCTAAAAACACGCTCCTTATGCCAAATATTTCTGCTACGAAACCACCTATTATAGGGGTTATTACATATCCCAAATCCATAAAGAAGTCCCAAATTCCAGCTATCTCACCTTTTTTTTCATTATATGAAAGGTCTATAATCAAACCAGAAGCAGCTGGAAAAGAAAAAGTCCATCCAATTGATATTAATATAGCAGAACTAAATATAAAAATAAAATTGGAACTTATTGAAAAAAGAATCAAAGATGCACCCATTATAAACAAACCTAAAATCAAGATTTTTTTCTTTCCAAATTTATCTGCAAGTTTTCCAGCAGGGCAAGATAAAAAAATTCCAAGAAAAGAGAAACATGCAAGTAAAATTCCTCCCAAACCAGGATTCATTCCAAGAACATCATTACCATAAAATAAAGGACCAAAAGTCAATAATATCTGTTCCCATCCAGTCAATAAAAGAGAAATTAAAAGAAGCAGAATTCCAAAAGCTTTAAAGTTTCTTATTTTTTTTAATTCATAAGTTAAAGAAGAGAAATTAAATAATTTCATTGATTTAATAAAGCTACGATTATTGCTCTCTTTTAACCCAAAGATTAAAACAATTATAGCCAATATAACAAGCAGGACATAAGCAGAAATAATGCCTGCAAAACTTAAATATAGCAAGATAAATCCTCCAGCTAAAGCACCAATTGTTTGCCCCAAATATTTTACTTCAAGATCAAAACCATAATAGGAAGCCCTTCTATTTTTATTAGTCATTGAGGCGAATTTTGCATCTCTTGGCACTCTCCATGTCTGAAATGCAAATCCCCATAAAAGAAAAACAATTGCCAAAACTAAGCTTCCTTTTAAAAGAAATATCAAACTGCTGATTATTATTAATAGTATTAATCCAGAAATCATTAATTTTTTTTTACTGGTTTTATTACAAAATAATCCAACAGGAACATCAATTAATATTCCAGTTACAGAAGCAAGTGAAAGTATTAGTCCTATCTGAAAAAAAGAAAGATTAATGCTTTCAAGATACTTTGGAAATGAAAACTCCAGTATGTAATCAGCAGTAAGCCACAGGAAAGTAGCCAAAATCAAAATAAATATCTTTGAGTTGACAAATCTTTTGATCTTATAAAAAACCATTTTAAATGTATAGATGTTCAAATTTATTTTTTCTTTTTAATCTTATTTCAGGATTGTATTTATCAATAACAAAATTATTATTTTTCTTTTTAAAAACAAATTCCTGGATTCTCATATTATCAAACATATAGTATTTGTAATGCTTGTCAAATAAATCCTCAACAAAATAAATTCCATTTTTCATTTTATCAAACATAAGAGAAAACAGCGCTGAAAATATTCCTATTGAAACCTGCAGATAAGTAGCACTTGTTCCAATAACTGCTAAATTAGGTATTGAATTAAGATAATAGACTTTTTTGTCTTTATAATCCAGTATAACTCCTATGCTGTCTGCGCCATCGAGTATCTTTTCAGTGTTATCAGCTTTTATAAGGTCTTTCCTATAAATATTATTATTCTTCTTGTATATTTCTTCGAGTTTTTCCATAGTTTTCATATTAACAGCATAAATAAACTTAGATGGTATATCATATTTTTGACCTATTGTCAAATTTTCTTCATGCAGGATGGTAAATCCTTTTGGATATTTGTCATATTTCAAAACTGGAGAAAGTATCTTTTTCATATCTAACTAGTGTTTTATGGCATTTGGATATAATTTTTTTAATTTGTTTCTTCCAAGTACAATTCCAGAAGGGTCTCTTACATCTTCAACTAAAAACTCATGAATAGACCAAGTCATCATAGGAGCCCATTTTTTTGATATAACTGAAGTATCATATTCAAAGTGTATAACTTCTCTAGGAACTCCAAATTTCTCTATCCCATATCTGACCCACATATTAACATTTCCAGGATTCATTCCAGAACACAGTATATGTACAGCATTGTTTATCTTATCTTTTTTTCCATAGATATAATAAATTAATTCATCAACAGTTTTTTCTTCAGCATTCATCGCAGTATTTATATAGTTTATCTTAACTTTGTCAGTAATTTCAATAATAGGTATAGAATCCATATCCGTTATATCTAATACAATATCAATTTTATATCTTTTTAAAATATCTATATATTCTTCTCTTTTTTCAGGCAATTTAATCTCTTTATGAATAAAGACATAATTCAGTGCTTTGTGGTCAATATAAAGGTTTGATAAAACCTTTCTATTTTTGTCCAATAATATTAACTTGTTAAATAAATTCCTGTGATGAATAAGATTATGTAGAAAAGCATTTGCAACTCCTCCAGATGCTCCAAGAACTAATAAATTAGGTTTCTTTATCAACTTCCCGCCTCTTTCTTTATATTTATAATAAATTTGCATATATAAATTAATCTAAATAAGTCGCACTTAGGCCATACATACCTTTATAAACAGACAATTCATCTTTTCAGAAATACATAATAGATAAAATCATAAACATAAAAAATCTGTAAAAGATTTTTGTGGTCCAAAAATTTCTCAAAAGAAATTTTAGGAAAATTGAATTCTAGTATGTCAATTATCAGGAGGAAATATATAATGGGAAGATTCGATGGCGGCTCAAGAGGCGGATTCAGAAGATTCGACGACAGACCGGTAGAAAAGCATAAAGCAGTTTGCTCTGAATGTAAGCAAGAATGTGAAGTTCCATTCAAACCTACAGAAGGCAGACCAGTTTTTTGTTCAGAATGTTGGAAGAAAAGAAATCCAAGATTCTAGATTGCAAAAAACAAACTTAATTATAATTATTTTTTATTATTCTATTTTTTAAATTCTATTTTTGAAAGGTTTTTATATTACCTTTGACATATATTCTAAGTAAATTAAAGGAAAAATTACCAATCATTTTTAAAGGAAAGATGATTTGTTAGGAAAAACTTTTAAAAGTTTTAAGAACCTTGGGTTTTATACAAACATGAACAAAAATCTTGAAAAAACAATTGATTATCTTAAAAAAAAGAAAAAAATTCTTTTTTTAACAACCTCTAATAGATGGTCCGGTTCAAAAGATGAGCCAAAAAGCGCTTTGTTAGCAAAGGAAATAGCCTCTAAATTAAACAATAAAGTTACAATAATTGACGTAGCAAAACTTGCAATTTATGTTTGTGAAGGAAATGTTTCTAAAAGAAAATACAACGATTGCGGTGAAAAATTCGCTTTATTAAAAGACGAGGAAAAAAATCCATCTCAATGCCACAGATGCTGGGCTTCTTTGAATAATCCTGATGATGAATTATGGAGAATTTCAAAAGAGCTTTTTCAATCAGATTGCGTTGTTTTCTTTGGCTCTATAAGATGGGGGCAGATGAATTCCATTTACCAGAAACTAATTGAACGATTGACCTGGATTGAAAATAGGCATTCCACTTTTGGAGAAAGCAATCTGCTTAAAAATATTGATGCAGGCTTGATATGCATCGGACATAACTGGAATGGAAAAAATGTCATAAAAATACAGAAAAAAGTACTGAACTTCTTTGGATTTAAAACACCCAAGGAATTATTTTGGAATTGGCAATATACCAATGATGCGAATGAAGAGTCGCAGGAATCTTATAAAAAAGCTTTTCCTAAATTTATAAAAGATTTTGAGATAGAGGTTTCTGAGGGTTGAAGATTATCTAAATATAATTTAATAATCTTAATATTTTATTTGAGGTTCGCATACTCTCCTTTTAGAATAGGTTAAGTTTTGATAAGAGAATCGAGATTAAATGAATCCGATGAACCACTTATCGTTTTTGTACATTAATAAATAAACAAAAATTTTAAGTTATATCAACGGAAATAAATTTTAGGAAAATTTTTTCCTTGATAGATAGGATAAGAAAGGGTAAATTGTCCGGAAATTAATTTCTTATCTTATAACTTTAGCTTATTAAAATTAAAAATAATTTCACAAATTTTTCTTTGCAAAAGGATTTTCCCATTCAACCAAACTTCCTGCTTTTATCTCAATTTCATCTGCTTTTTTTAATCCAGCTATTTGCTTTCTGTCTAAAATCTGGAAATGCTCAACATCAGCCAGATGCTGGGGAATATACCAAATATCTTCTTCATCAATCACCCAGTTTTTATCATCAAATCTTGTTAAATCAACAGGCATTGAAAAACTGCGAAGAGTTTTTCTTCCATCATCATTCATATATTCATGAAAAAAACTCATTACCAACTCTCTTATTGAGTCATATACAGGTTCTCTGTATCTTAAAATAGCGTGATTGGTTTTTGACAATGCTCCCCATTTTCCGTTTGTTTTAAATACAGCTATTACATGGTCAAAATCATTTCTTGAAGCAGTTAAATCAACAATCAATGGATGCCCAATATTATTTATTCTTAAAGCCAATGCACCAAACATTGCTCCTTCCATGCAATGGCATTTATTTTGTCTAAGAACCATTCTAGGAGACAGGCAGGTATCCCCATTTTCTTCAAAGTTAACTGGTATTTTATTAAGAAAATTCTGTATTTTAACAGGATTGTTCAATTTTTTAAAAATTGCAAGTTCTTCATCATTTAAGCCGAACATAGGTCACCTCTAAACAAACTTATTTAATATTATTTATATATCTAACTAACTTTTAATTTTTATTCTTTCTTTCATCTGTTTTGCACTCTGCATTAAAATCTTTCCATAAAATTTATTATTGTTTTTCTTGGAAGAAATCTTGTTAAAAATATAAAAAATTTATTCTTTATTCCTGTTACAACTATTGGTTTTTTTCTTTTATTTAATTCTCTAACTGCTATTTTTACAACTTCTTCTGATGACTGCATTATTGATTTTGGTGGGAGTTTATTTACTCCTGATTTATTAAAAAAACCAGTGTTAGTAACACCTGGATGCAAAGTCATAACATAAACTCCTCTTTTTCTTTGTTTATGCCATAAGCATTGTCCAAGCAATGAATTAAAAGCTTTTGTAGAAACATAAATAGGTCCGTTTGATGATGGAAGAAAAACAATTGCAGACGAAACAATAATTAAAGAATCACCTGGTTTCGCTTTTTTAAGAAAAGAATGTGAAATCATCATTATTGCATTGCAATTTATTGTAATAACTTCATTCAATTTGTCTATCGGCGTTTCTGCAAAATCGCCGTATATGCCCATCCCAGCATTATTTATAACAAGATTATAATTTTTATTGGATATTTCATCGCATATTCTTTTAATATCTTTAAAATCAGTCAAATCCGCATAAATAAATTTATGATTTCCCACAAGCTCATTTACTATTTTGTTTAATTTATCTTTTTCATTAGAAACTAAAGTAATATCATATTCCTTGCTCAAAGCTCTTACAAATTCTAAACCTATGCCACTTGAAGCTCCGGTAATTAACGCCTTTTTATTTACCATATTAGAATAATTAAAAGCTTATATAAAAAACTATTCTAAATCAATTTATTTATATCAATTCTTATTTATTTTTTTATAATATTATACTTCAAACCTTTCCACAGCTTCTTTCTCCAAAAAATGCATTTCACCAGGAATAATAAAGCAAAATGGATCTGCAATTTTATTTGCTTTCTTTTTTAGTTTTTCAGGAGTTCCATACAAAATCCTTGTTTTTTTTGTACCCATATTAGAGCAAACTATCAAATTATCCAAATCAAAACTCCTGTCTTTGCATGCAATTTTTAATTCCTCCAGAGCATCGCTAAAATTTAATCCAATATCAATTAAAATCAAAGAATGGGCTTTTATTGACTGATTTTGTTCAGCGTATTCAATGAAACTTTCTGGCTGGAAATGAGCTTCCCACTTTGGCATTGAGGTTATTTTTCCAAACTTATACAATTGCAAGCCTGTTTCTGCGAGTGTATCAAAAACAGAAGTTGAGTAAATAGCCTTTGTTTTGACTTTAGATTCTTCTGCATTCAGTATAAGAGACATGTGTGTTGTTGCAAACAAAGGACACCCATAGACAAGCATGGCAATATTCTGTTTCTTAGATTCTTTAATCAGCATCTCGCTTTCAACATCTTTCCTTTCTAATTCAATTATCTTTTTTCCAATTATCTTTTCAAGTTTTTTAATGGAATAAGGAAATTTAACAGTATAATTTTCAAGATAAATTCTTTTGCATCTTTTTATAGCTTCTTTTCCCTCAATAGAAATTCCTTTTTCATTTAGGCCAAGACCGATTAAATATAGCATTAAATAATGAAGATAATGTAATTTTTAATTGTTTCTTTTTCAGTTCTCTGCTATATCAGAAGAATCAGTCCATGCAGATACATAGCTGATATGTGGATAAAGTATTCCTTCAAAAGTTTTGCTTCTGGAGCATTTTAGGAATAATATTCCTTTTAAAGTCTTATTTTCAATGCCATCCTCACCGCAGGTATATTGATAAAATTCTCCAATTCTTTTAGGAATATTTTGTGTCGCAAGATAATTTGCTTCAGCATCACCGCCTTTTAACGAAAAACTATCTTTTCTTCCATGTCCTATCAATATGACATTATCATATTTGGGATTTTTCAATTCTTCGACAAAATCATCTAAACTTGGATTGCTGCACCAATATACTCTATTTCCTTTAAATGTTTGTCGAACAGTTACTGGAGTATACATAAATAAATCAGTAATTCCTACCATTAAACTGTCTGGCAGTCTAGGAATATGATAATCCTTCAAATCATTTTTTCCAGTAAAGACAACAGTATTTCTTTTCGGTGTTATGCATCTATTTGAAAAGTACGCAGCAGAGACTGATAACGCATTGACAGCAATAATTAGGGTTAAGCCTTTCAGACTTCTTTTAATCCACTTGACTGAAGTTTTTTTGAATAACATCTTTTTATTAAGTTAAAAACTATTTATAAATTTAAATACTTAAGAAAGTTATTTAGCAAAAAATAAAAATTTTTCATAAAAAACTTTAAATACTAGCTTTGAATAGAATTTTTGATATTAATTTATAAGATATAAAAGAGAATAATGATTCCAAGTAAGATGTTTTTTACCAAGGGAGTGGGAATACATAAAGACAGGCTCGCTTCTTTTGAATTAGCTTTAAGAGACGCAGGTATAGAAAAATGCAATCTTGTTTATGTTTCCAGTATTTTACCGCCAAATTGCAGATTAGTTTCAAAAGAAGAAGGTTTAAGATTGCTAAATCCTGGAGAGATTACTTTCTGTGTTATGGCAAGAAGTGAAACCAATGAGCCTAACCGATTAGTTTCTTCTGCAATAGGTGTTGCTGTTCCAAAAGACAATTCCAATTATGGTTATTTGTCAGAGCATCATTCTTTTGGAGAAACTGCAAAAAGATGTGGAGAATATGCCGAGGATTTGGCTGCAACAATGTTGGCGACAACTTTAGGAATTGAATTTAATTCAGATACTGCCTGGGAAGAAAGAGAGCAGGTCTACAAAGCAAGCGGGCAGATATTCAAGACAACAAATGTTGTCCAGTCATGCGAAGGGCATAAAGATGGATTATGGACAACTACCCTTGCAGCTGCTGTGCTTCTGGAGTAATTCTATAGCAAAGGACGCTGATATTTTTCCAAATGCGCCTTTGCTATCAAGGGAAAGACATAAAAAATAAGTGAAATATTTATGTCTTTCACTATAATTGTTAATACACAAAAATTGAGATGTTATGTTGCGAGATGATTAAAAAAATGTTTCAGAAGCCATATCTTATTGAGTTATTATATTAATTAAAAATACCTATCTGATTCTAAAAATAATAATCAAAAAAGTTATCGTCATCCAAGAAAGAGTTATTATAATCGGAATTTTATACTGAAAATCAACAAAAAATAAAAAAATTCCAATCAAAAAACAACAAATAATCAATATTTTTAATCTTTTGTTCCAGGCCTTAATTTCTTCTTTGCAAGTTTTAGCAAGGAATAATCCAACAGGGATTCCAAAAAGTATTATTATTAAATAAATCAGCTCTTTAATCATTAATTAAATAACAAAAAAGGATATATAAAGATTTTTAAATGGTTTAAAATAAAGATCTTTATGGATAGACAACAATTAAGAAGGGATTTGTTAGCAGGAATGTGCAGGTGTGCTGAAGAAATTAGCATATACCATCATAATGGACGTCATCTAACAAATATTAGTTTTCTAGATAGATGCCCTGTTGCATTTAAACCTAGAGTTGGAGATAAATATCTTTTTCAATTAATATTAGATGAAGTTATTGATAATATAGTTTCAGAACAAGAACATATTAAATGGACAAATGAGTATATTATGGGTGCTGCAATTATGGGTAGATTTTATTATCCCCAATATGGAAGATTTGATGAACAAGAACTTGAAGAAGTTAGAAGAGAATAATTTAATAAATTATCTTATATTCTATAAATAATTATGAAACTTATTAAACATTCAGAAATAAGCAAAGAAATAGAAGAAGAAATCCTGTCAAAAATCTTGGAAGGAAGAATTTTCATCTATCCAACAGACACAATCTATGGATTAGGGTGCAATGCCGAAGACAAAGAAGCAGTTGAAAAAATAAAACAAATCAAACAAAGGGATGCAAACAAGCCAATGTCAGTAATTGCTCCTTCAATTGAATGGATAAAAGAAAATTTAATTGTGGATATTGATTTAGATAAATATCTTCCAGGCTCTTATACAATCCTATTAAAAAAGAAAAATCCTGATTTTTTAAGCTGGGTTTCGAATACAGATTCCTTGGGAATACGAGTTCCAAATAATGATTTTACAAAAATCATTCAAAAATCCAAAGCCCCTTTTATAACAACTTCGGTTAATCTATCAGGAGAGCATTTTGCAACAAAGATTTCTGAAATAAGCAAAGAAATTTTGGAAAAAGTAGATATTATAATTGATAATGGGGAATTGAATGGAAAACCCTCTACCTTGATTGTTAATGGAAAAGAAGTTGCTAGATAAATATATTTTATAAATGTAATCCTTGAGAAAGAATATTTGCTATTTCAGCTTCAAGTTCTAAATTTCTAACTTTTAATAATGCAATATGAAAAGCTTCAGGATTAATATTATTAGTCTCTAAAATATATTTAATCTGAGGATTCATTGCCTCAAGCCCCATTATTACTCTTCTGGTTGAAAATGATTTAGAACCTAAATCAGGAACAACCCTATCTGGAATATAAAAATGATCTTCTCCCACAAAAACATCATAAGCTCCATGTTCTATAAGATTTTGAACAAATCTAATCCCTTTTTCTTTATCTTCATAAAATGCTCTTTGTTCTAAGATATTTGTTTTTCCCATAATAATATTTTGTTTAAAATTGTTTATAAACATTAATATATATCAAAATATCCTTTTACTTTCTTCTAGAAGCCAAAATATATCCAATAAATGCAATGTTCAATGTAAGTCCAAATAATGCCTGAATTGATGCAGCAAGTCTGTTTATTCCTAGAGGTGCAATATCTCCATAACCAATAGTTGAAAAAGTAGTCATGCTAAAATACAAAGAATCAAAAAAATCAATTGTTGTTGGATTCCCATTAAAATTAAAATTATTATTATGCGAATAATAGAATCCTCCAAACAAGATTATAAGAACAATTACAAAAAATAAATAATTTAATACAAAAGTGATAATGCTTTTTGAAGCTGCAATTGACTTAAGTCTTGGAATTAAGCCTATTGAATATAAAAATAATGCTGCAACAAATATTGTAAAAAAAGAATTGAATTCTTCACCCCAGAAAAAATGAATAATTCCAAATACAATGATTAATCCAAGGGAAACATAATCTTCAAAAACAGCCCCTTTTTTATGGATTATATTATGTATTTTTATTGCTACAAAAATTATCAATAAAAGAGAAGTTGACATTGGAGGAAGATTTAAGTAAGCCTCAAAAAATAAAGAACCTATAAATAATATTGCAATAATAACTGCAAGAATAATCTCTAGTCTTTCAGCACTCTTTTTATCCATCATTAAAAAAAGAAAAGGCTATTAATAAATCTTTTTAATAGTAATTCAATAAGGCAAATATCAATAATAAATAAAATATTAGAAATAAAATATAGATAATAGGTTAAAGGGTAATGAAGAGCAGAAAAAATAAAGTTGATTAACAATTAAATCACATAACAATCTCACCATATCCTATCCTATCCTACATCACATTATAGCAAATAACTTCAATAACCGGATATAATATGGTTATTTGATAGATAGGAAATGACATAAGAAACATACGGAAATTAATGTTATTTCCTATAATAAATAAAAAATAATTGATTTTTAAATTATAATAGAAAAGTATATTAACTAATAATATTTGGTTTTAATATGAGCCTAGAAAATTGGGAAGATGTAATTGATAGAGATTGGCCTGATCAAGGACCTGTGACATCTGAAACAGTTAGAGCTATTCAATATCATGCTCAAAGATATGGTGGAACTATGAGGGAAGCAACAGGAAGAGTTTGGACAAATGAAGCATATGAAGCAAGAAGAAAAAAGGTTCTTTCTACACCCTTACCTTAGTTTTGAGAAATATGTTAAGTAAACCTAATATCTCAATATTAACTTCAATCTCATTTACATTCGATTTCAGATTAACAATGCTCAATCAACTCTTCTTGCTTGTTGATTTCGCTGACATTTATTATTAATATAACTCGATATTAATCGATGGAGAGCAAATATGCTAAGTTGACATCTTGACACAACATAATAGAAAAATTAATAATAGCTTATTTCTATTATCTTTCATGCGTTTCGCAATAGCATATTCGAAATTAAATTCAGCAGGAACTTTAATTGCTGAGGAATTTAAAAAGCTTAGTTTTAGCCCTCAAACTCCTATAATTGAATTGAAAAAAGAAACTATTTATTCTGATGATTTAAATGAAAAACATTATCCAGAATTAAAAAACATAGATTTTCTTGTTTTTGCGTCAACCCATAAATCTGAAAAAGGAAATCCTTCTCTATGTCTGCATGCACCAGGAAATTGGAGGGGAGCAGAAGTAGGAGGAACTCCTGGAAAAATCTGTCCAACCTCTGCATTTGTTTTAAAATATTTATTTCAGGAATTAAACAAGAATTATACTGAAAATAAAGAAAAATTGAATCAGGAATATAATGTTACTTTGGAAGCGACTCATCATGGCCCGCATATTAATATTCCGTGCTGTTTTATTGAACTTGGGAGCAATGAAATCCAATGGAAAGACGCAGAAGCAGCAAAAATAGTTGCAAAAACTATTATCTCCCTGCAAAATTACAATAGTAATTTTATTGCTAGCCATCCATGGATTCCTGCAATAGGCATAGGAGGTCTGCATTATTGTCCTGCTTTTAACAAAATTCAATTAAACAGCAATTATGCTATTTCTCACATCATTCCTGAATATAATTTGGTATATAATCCATTAACTATTGAAAATATGATAAAACAAGCTATAATGAAAACAACTGAGAATGTTGATACATTCTTAATAGACTGGAAAGGTTGTGGAAAATCAGAAGAAAGACAAGTTATAATTGATGCTATTAAGAGGTTAGGGTTGAAGTGGGAGAAGACTTCTGGATTTATTAAAGGAAATGGGATATAAACATAAGAGGACTTCCGAAGTTGAGAAATGAAAAATTTATAAAGGCAAATAAGTTACCAAAGTTGCCATTAAAATGAAAAAAAACCTATTTACATTAAGTATATTATCAATTTTTCTAATTTCAATGATTATTATAAGCGGAATTGTTTCTGCAGCAGGTATAAATACTTTAAAAGATTATGAAAATAGTATTAATTATACATGTGAACAACCTGAGGATTGTGAAATAAAAGATGTTCGCAATTGTTGTGGTTATCATCCAGAATGTGTGAATAAAAATTCTATTGTTAATGCGTCACTTGTTAAAGAGCTATGTGAACATGGAGCACAAACAGGGCTTTGCGGATATAAAGATATCAAGTCTTGCAAATGTGAAAAAAATAAATGTATTGGGAGTGAGAAAAATGTAACAGATTATAATTATTGTGAAAGAGATACTGATTGTGCTTGTGGGACCAATATTCAAACAGGAGAATGTTTTATAGGAAATAAAAAATATGTTAATGAAACAAAACAATGTCCTGATTATTGTTCTGGATTTGCTGCAAATCTTATAAATAGATGTGAAAATAATAAGTGTATCTCTAGCAATAAAAATCTTCCTGGTAAGGATAAAGTAAAAATCCTTCCTGAAACAGCATCTTTAAGAGCAAGAGAAAGACTGGGTGAATTAGGATTTAATATTACTTTAAAGGAAGTTGGAACAGGAAATGAAAAAAGATTTGTTTATGAAACAAAGGCAAAAAAAGAAGGCAAATTATTTGGTTTCTTGAAAGTAAAGGCAGACATATCTGCTGAAATTGATGCAGAAACAGGCGAAGTTACCAAAGTCCATAAGCCCTGGTGGAGTTTTATTGCAACAGGTATTTGATCCAATTAAATTTAAAAACTTTCAATACTTTGTTTTATTATGAAATCCTTAAAAGGAAGTGAAACTGAAAAAAATCTTTTAAAAGCATTTGCAGGAGAAAGCCAGGCAAGAAACAGATACACTTATTTTGCAAGTGTTGCAAAAAAAGGAGGTTATGAGCAGATTTCTGCAATTTTTCTTGAAACAGCTGAAAATGAAAAAGAGCATGCAAAAGTTTTCTTCAAGTTCTTAGAAGGAAATATGGTTGAAATAACAGCGGCTTATCCTGCTGGAAAAATAGGAACAACTACAGAAAATTTATTAGCTGCTGCAAATGGAGAAAAAGAGGAATGGGGAAAATTATATCCTGAATTTGAAAAAACAGCCCGGAAGGAAAGTTTTGATGAAATAGCAGATTCTTTTAAAGAGATAGCAGATGTTGAAAAAGAGCATGAAAAAAGATACAGAAAATTATTGGAAAATGTTAAAAATAATAAGGTTTTTAGAAAAGATAGAGTAGTCAAATGGAAATGCAGAAACTGTGGTTATATTCATGAAGGCAGGGAAGCTCCTTTAGTATGTCCTGCTTGTTCTCATCCACAGGCTTTTTATGAAGAAATAGCTGAAAATTATTAGACTTCTTGAATAATTATATTTATTGTTAATATAGTCAAGGGAAAAACCTAAGATTTTTCTCAATTATTCATGTTTTTCACTATAATTGCAAATTATGTATAGCAGGATTGTTTTGCTTTAATTTTTGATTTCTTAATCTTACATAAACAACTTTTAAGAAGAACATTTCTAATCCTATTAACTTATCAGAATTCTTCATAATAATTTAATTTTCCAGTCCCCTGACCCCTTAAATCAAATTCTTCAACATTCAATCTGTTTGGATGCTGATAAACAATCTGTCTTCTTATATTTTCAAAATCTTCTTGACTATCTGGAACTTTTTCATGATAGGATTTTGCTTCAATTCGGTTCAATGCATCAACAAAACTTGTTAATTGACTGCAATCTCTAATAATCAATCCATTTATTTCTAGCTTAGTTATTCGCTTAAATGTCATTCATGTAATTAAAACTAATACTTAATAAACATTTATATATTAATTTTGTATTATTTATGCATCAAAAGATGTCTAAAATCCTCTCAATAAAAGCCAATGAAATTCTTGATTCAAGAAAAAAACCAACAGTATCTGTTGTTCTAACAACAGAAAAAGGAAGCTTTCATGCAGCTGTTCCATCAGGAGCATCAACAGGAATTTATGAAGCCATGGAATTAAGGGATTCTGATTCTCATGTTTCAAGAGCAATAAAAAATGTAAATGAAATAATAGCAGAAAGATTAATTGGACTAAATCCAGAAAAGCAAAAAGAAATTGATAATTTGATGATTAAATTTGATGGAACTAAAAATAAATCAAGGTTAGGGGCAAATGCAATTTTAGGAGTTTCAATGGCTGTTTGCAGAGCAGGAGCTGTGTCAAAAAATATTCCTTTATATAAACATATTGCAGAACTCTCAGAAAATAAAAAACTTATTCTTCCATTTCCTTTTTTTAATATAATTAATGGAGGCAGGCATGCAAAAAATAACTTGGCAATTCAGGAATTCATGATTGTTCCAATTTCAAAAAATTTCAAAGAAGCTCTTGAAATAGGGGCAGAAATATATAATGATTTAAAAAAAATAATAATCCAAAAATATCCCTCGTTTAATATAGGAGATGAAGGAGGTTTTTCTCCAAATTTAAACAATACAGAAGAAGCCCTTGACTTATTAAGGCGGCTGATTTTAAAGTCAAAACATAATAAAAAAGTCAGGATTGCAATAGATGCAGCTGCTTCTGAATTTTTTAAAGATAATTACTATGATTTAGATATAAAAAATCCGAATAATATTGGAAAAATGAGAAAAACAGGGGAAGAGTTAATTGAATTCTATAAGAATTTAATAAAAAAATATAATATACTTTCAATTGAAGACCCTTTTAGCCAGGATGATTGGAAATCTTATGGGGAATTTACAAAAGAAATTGGAAAAAAATTGCAGATAGTTGGGGATGACCTTCTTGTAACAAATCCAAGCAGGATTAAACAGGCTATTTCACAAAAAGCTTGCAACGCCTTATTATTAAAAATAAATCAAATAGGAACAATAACAGAATCAATAAATGCCTATAAGCTGGCAAAAAAAGCAAAATGGAAAGTTATGGTCAGCCACAGAAGCGGTGAAACCAGAGATGACTTTATTGCTGATTTAGTTGTTGGATTAGGAACAGGGCAAATAAAATCCGGAGCTCCTTTTCCAATAGAACGAATGACAAAGTATAATCGGTTGGTTGAGATTGAAAAAGAACTGCATAGATAAACTGACTTGTTTACACAAAGTATACCAAAAAGGATATACTTTCTTAATATCATTTTTTTTCAAGAATCCACTTCCAAACAGGCATTACTTTTATTTTCTTGCCTTCTATTTTTATCTCTTCTTCTTGATTATTTGTTAGAAGTAACCCTTTGTTTAACTTGAATTTATCCATTGCTTCTTTCAATCCAGAAATTTCTCTTTTCCGATTATCTTCATTTAAATCATAACAAACTTGTATTGCATCAATTACTGCTTTATTTTTTACTAATAAGAAATCACATTCATTTTCATTAGAATAATAAAAAACATCATTATCTTTGTTTAAAGAATTAAATACTAAATTTTCTAGTAACCATCCTTTATCTTTTGTAAGCTTCTTGGATAAAACTCCAACAAATCCATTATCTATTATATAAAATTTCTTATCGTTTATTATTTGTTTTTTTAGGGAATAGTCAAATTTGTTTATTGTTTTAGCAAAATAAGTTTCTTCAAGATAATGTATAAACTTTTTGATTGTATTAACACTATTAATATCTGTTATCTTCTTCAATGAATTAAAGCTAAATTTATTAGCAAAATTAGATATTAAAATAGAATATAAATTTCTCAAAATAACTATATTATCTACCTTATGCCTAACAGCTATATCTTTTAAAACAGTATCTTCATAAACTTTTGTTAAAAGTTCAGTATCATTATAAATCAAATATTCTGGCATCCCCCCTTTTATTAAATATTCTTCAAAATATTTTTTTATTTCAACTTTTAATTCGGTTTTATAAATAGTATCTTTCTCAAGTTTAAACCCTCTCAGTTCTAAAAACTCTAAAAAAGAAAAAGGTCTAACTATGATATCAACATGCCTTCCGGTAAGTTTTGTTCCTAACTCTTTGCTCAATAATGTTGCACTAGAACCTGTTATAAAAAATTTAAAACCTTCTTCATATAATCTTCTAACAAAGGTTTCAAAGTTTGTTACATTTTGAATTTCATCTAAAAAGAAAGTTTTCTTTTTTCCATATAAGCTTACTAATGCTTCATAAAGTTTGTTAAACTCATTAGCAGGAAAATTAAATAATCTCTCATCTTCAAAGTTTATGTAATAAAAGTCTTCATCTTTGTAGTGGTTTTTAATTAATTGCCTTAAAAGAGTAGATTTTCCGCTTCTTCTTAATCCTGTTAAAACAACAACATGAGGGAGTTTAATTTTAGATTCAATCTCTTTAAGTATAGTTCTTTCTATGCCAAATTTTTTATTCAATATTGTTTCTCTTTGCTTTACTAATATTTCTTTTATTTGTTCTTCGGATATCATGATAATATAACAAATATAGGATTTATAAATGTTGTCATTGGGGTTGCACAAAATAGTTACTTTTTGTGCAATGACAATGAATAGATAAATTATTTAAAGGACATTTTATGAAATAATTAGTCCAAATAGGAGATAAAAATGGAACCAAATCAAAATTATAATACATCTGAATCAAATTCAACACCAAGAAACAAATCTTTATCAAAAATCGAAATAGCTGCACTTTCAGCTCCTTTTGTTTTAGGAACATCATTATTATTTACATCTTATGATTCAAAATTTGTACCTTATTTAGCTGCTGGAACAATAATCTCTGCTTTCATAGATGCATTATATTTTATTCCAAGAGATAGACAAAATAGAAGTGCTCATTAGAAAGTATATCCTTTAGGATATATTCTTTTACATAGAGAATTCGGGAGTTCGATCCTCTCTAGGTCCATTCATTTGATATATTTTTAAAGGATGTTTTTGTAAAATAATAAACCTAAATGGGAAGAGAGTTCTGATAAAATTAAAAGAAAAATAAACAATTCAGAAATTTGATGCGGGAAAAAGTTTCAAACTATCATCTTTAGGTATGGGTAAAACACAAGAAGTTCTTGACATCAAAGGAGCTACGATTCCTTTATACTTTTTTTATAATCCATTAAAGTTATTAATGCAAAAAATAAGCATAATGTGTTTATGAATAATATTATTTTAATATCCTGCCCCTTATATCTAACAACACTCTGATTTGAATTATCTTCTGTATCTATAAAATTATCATCCTCATTGTTTTTATTTTTATTATTCACTAAATCTTCTGATTCATCAAGAGTATGAGTTTCTTCTGAATTTGTGTCTGAATAACTACTTTCGCTAGCTTGATTGTTTGAATTTATTTGAGTATTTGTATTGCTATTAGTTGTTTGATTGACCTTTATTTGTGAAGAACTATTATTTGTAGTAGAGGTAGCAGAATTGGTTGTGTTGTTTACAGGGCTTGTTGTTGCATTTGGAAATGTCTGATTTCCAAGGGGAATATTAATTACACTTCCAAGAGCAGCACCTGAGCCAAATGCAGATATGAAAGAAATATTAATTAAGAATATCAGTAAAATTCCAAATAATATACATCTTTTTTTATATTCCATTTTACCTGGATTTATATAAAAATATAGAATTTAAATCTAAGTTACTACTTTTTACAGATGATTTTTGTTAATGTAAAAGTTATTAATTTGAAACCTTATTTTTAAGAAATCAAAAGGATTAATCACTATCAGAGCAGTTCTTCCTGAATTTTTTTCTTTCTTAATTTTCTTGGATGTTCTTCTTCAACCTCAAGATTCTGCTCTTCATTTAACTCGCTTTCTTCAGGAGGTTCAGGTGCTTTGATTTCTGGCTTTATCTCTCCAAAATCTTTTTCATTAATGGAGTTTATTATAGCTTTAAAATCCTTAAAAGCTTCAGCAGAAATTCTTGTTCCTGATTTTGTAAATCCAGTATACTTATCAGAAGTTGCAAATTCCCTTATTGTCAATCCAGTCTTTCCTCCAAAATCATCGATTCTTATTATAATGTCAGTAATTGCGTTCTTTTTTATTTTTCCAAATTCTTTTTCCATTTTTAAGATAAATATTGATTTCTTTATTAATTTATCTGTTTTTGAATATAGAATAATAAATATGCTAGCATCAATTCTGCTTAAGCATCATGGCATCCTGAGGGCATATTTCAATGCAGCAGAAGCATCTTATGCATTTTTTTCTGTTTACAGCAGGAAATGGATTCATTTCTATTGCCTTTACAGGACAATGCCTCATGCATAACCCGCATTTCAGGCATTTTTTAATGTCGCATATTATAGGTTTTTCTTTAAAAAGAACTTTTAATAATCTCTTGGTTTTTGATTTTGAATGGGAGGTCGGAAGTTTGAATTCTATTTTTTTGAACTTTTTACCAGCAATCTGGAATTTAAAATTTGGATAAAGTCTTCTTTTTACACATTCTTTTATAGCATAAACTGATTTTGGATTTATACCTATCATCTTTGTAACTGCAATATCTAATGCTATTCCGTTTTTTGAAGCAAATATTAATTCAGCTTTTTTTATATCTCCAGAAGTAGGTCCCTCTCCTTCCATTCCAATCACACCATCCATTATATTTAAGCCAGGGTTTATATTTTGATAAATATCTACCAGCACTTCTGAGAATTTTTTGTCTCCATGAGCTTTGTTATGCAATCTCTGTTTTAAGCCTCCTGGAATAATTCCATAAAGATTTTTTATAGCTCCGGTGTACTTGGTAAGAGAATGTGTTTTTAATTTAGGAACATTAATAATCAAGTCCGCATCTTTTATAACTTTTGATATATCAAAACTTTTCAGTATTTTGGCATTTTTATCTCTAATCTTAACAAGTTTATCTTGCTCAAAAATTACCAGCTTTCCGTATTTTTTAGCAACTTTACCGATTCCAGATGCCCTAAAAGAAGATTCAGGGTTTGTAAAAGGAGAATCTCCTATAAGGATTTTGCAATTATTTTTTTTAAGAATTTTGCAAATAGCCTCTATGATTGACGGATGAGTGGTTGTTGCTATTTGTTTTTTTGGAAAACATCCAACGACATTTGGTTTAATTAGAACTTTTTTGCCTTTGAATTTTGAAAAATCAAAATCAATCAAAGAAATAGATTTTTCAACAGCTCTGTCAACATCATTTTGGGAATAATTTCTGCATTTGACAATTGCAACTTTTTCAATAGTTTTCATTTTATTTTAGAATTTTATCAGCCCAGACAAAGGTTTTTTCTTCCTTAAATCCTTTGTCTTTCCAAAACTTTCTTGTTTTCTTATTATGCAAGTCCTCTAATATCTGTATATAATTTATTTTATTTATATCCTTTAATTTTGCTCTTCTAATTTTAATATTCATTTTTGCCTCTTTTTAATTTAATCATTAAAATATTCTACAGCTTTTATAATTTGCTGAATTAAATCTCTTGTAATGAATAAAGAAGATTTTGAGTATAATTCATTTACTTTTTCAATTGTTGTTTTTTTATCTATTATCTTATCCTTAAAAGCTCTTAATATAATTCCAATAGTTCCATGAACTTCAATATTATATTTTATAGCAACATTTCTAGCATCTAAATCATCAGTTAAAAAATAATCAGTTTTTTCCTGCATTGCTAAGACTATCGCAAAAGATTCTCCTAAATCTAAATTTTCTTGATTTGTTAATATTTTAACCCTGTCTTTAAAATCAGGCAGTAATTCCTGTATTTTTATTTTTCTTGGAACAGCTATCTTGTTATTCCTTAATTCTTTTTCAACTTCTTTAGGAATCATGATTTTATAAAAAATATCAAGAACTTTAATTAAATTAATTTCACTTAAATGAATAATTGGTCCAGTATTAGAAACAGCTTTCTTTTCATTTGCTAAACCAATGAACTTATCATCTTCGTTGTTATTTGCCATAAAGCCCCCATTGAATATCGCTTTTTATTGCAGATTCCAATTGAGCAACTTTTTGTTTTTTAATTAGTTCACGAATAGCATCTCGAATTAATTCAGATTTATTAGCATACCATCCCTGTTTAATCAATTCTTCCATTTCATCAATTATTCTTTTAGTTAATTTTGCAGGCACACATTCCATGTCAGATTCATTTACCATTTTAAATTTTATATATTTATAATAGTATTACTCTGGTAATACTTATAAATCTTTCGGCTTGCGAGAAATTCAGATTTAGCCTGTCATAATATTTTCTAATCTCTGCAGGATTATGTTGAAATAAAGCAGTCAAACGTATCTCATCATACTTATCGGCATTAGCCATTATTTTAGGGTATATTCCTATTTTGAGACTGTTTCATTCTATTCTTCATCACTTCTTTTGTTGTCTTTCTTTTTTTCATCTCTTTTTATTCAATAAACCAAGAATTAATTATATTTATATTGTTCTATTCAAGAAAAAAACTGCCTTAATCTGAATAACCTTATTATATTTTCATCAATTTGATTAATATATTTTTCTTCCAAAACTCCTAACCTTTTCATTATTCTCCTTTTATCAATGGCTCTTGTTTGAAAAATTAATGCTATGGAATCAGATTCTAATCTATTCTTTTCACTTTTCTTAATTTCAATCGTATGCGTGAATCTTAATGAATTCAAGTTGGATGTTAAAGGAATAACAATGCAAACATTTGTTTCAGTATTCGCAAGAATTATAACCGGTCTTGTACCGATTTGCTCATGAACACTTACTGCTGGAAATTCAACAAGCCAAATCTCGCCTTTATGCATATTCTTTTTCAAAATTTATTAAAGCCTCGTCACTCAAATCATCCCATGTTTCTGATTCTTTATCCAATCTTCTTTTTTCTAAATTATCCAAATAGATTTTTAATGCTCTTTTAACTATTTCTCTTTTGTCAACTCCTGTTAACTCTCCTATCTCATTAATTTTCCTCAATTCTTCATTAGTTAGGTTAATTTCCATAACTAATAAATATTAAATGTTTATTTAAATATTATGTTTTAAAAACAAATATAATGATAATTTACGATAAATCATAATATTCAAACTTATGAGTTTTAAGAATTAGCATTGCTTTCCAATCTGCAATTATATTGGAATATTTCTGCCTGATTTGTGTGGATATTTCCTCTAATTCATTAGTGTCCTTTGCAATTAAGACACAAGTTAAATCAAAATCTCCCATTATTGAAAGCAAATCAATAACTCTTTTATGAGCAGTAAGTGATTCAATAAAATCTTTTTTCTCTTCAGCAGTTATATTCCTTAATTTTATTTTTATATCTGCAAGAAGAGGAAAACCTATTGCCCTAGGATCAATAAAGATTCCAGGATAATAAATATTCTTTCTCTCCATCTCTTTCATTCTTTTATGCACAGAATCAATTGAAAGATTGATTTTTTTTGCTATTTCAGTAAGCTGAGCTCTTCCATCTTTTTGAAGTATCATAAGGATTTTTTTATCTTTATCGTCTATTGCTCTTGAACTAAGTTTTGTTTTAATTGGCATATTATTATCTTATTTCTTAATAATTAAGGTATATTTATAAATTTATCGATAAATTAAGGTATTTTATAGGAAATACTTAAATAGACTAATTACTTAGTAGTAGTAGTAACAAATACAATGGAGATAAACAAAATGAAAAATAAAAAACATTATGATTGTAAGGAAGTAGTATCTATGATGAGATTACTCTGCGATTATTATGAATCAGACAGAGAATACTGTAATAGAGCTATTTCAGACCACGGCGAGATTTCTTCACCTGAATCTTACAGATTTTATTCTCAAAGAGAATTAAATGAAAGCCGGAATAGATCACAAGATGCTCATGCAAGATTAATTAGAAAATTACCTCCAAAAATTGCTGATAAACTTAGAGGTAGAATTTAAAATGAAAAATAAAAACACAAACATAAGAACAAAAAATCAACCAAGAATCAATTATACTTATAAGAGGATGAAAGGAGGTAATGAATAAAATGGAAAATACACAAAAATTAACACAAAGCGACCTTTACTATTTAATGCAATGTAAATATGGTTTTGATGAATCTAGAAGAAGAATTGGATTAATGTACAGAACAACTCCTAATAATAGGATAAATGCATCAAAAGAAGATGAAAGAAGAGTTAATCTGGAAGCAGAAGCCCTATTAGAAGTTAGAGATGCTACAAAAATAATCGGAAGAGCAGTTGCAGATTTAATAAATAGAGGATATAATGGAGCAAATATTGCTAGACTTAAAAATTATGCAAGAAGAATTGCTAAAGAAGAGAGAAAAAAACTTAATCCTTATAGACTTTCTAAAAGAATTGATCTTTATTTCACTAAGAGGGATGAAGAAGAGGCATTTGAAGCATACACAGACACTTTAAGACAAATTGGAGCTGAACAAATACCTGAAAAAGCACTTAGGGTTTATGGAGAGCCTTTAAAAGGGTGGCCTAAAAATTTGACAAGAGGTACTAATAGAGCTGATTAATTTAATTTTTATTTTTTAAAAAATAATAAAGAGGTAATATTTTTTATAAGATTACTTCTTCAGTCCCTTCCACCCAACCTTTTTTTCAACCAGATTTTTCAACTGAGGCCATTCATCTTCTTGGGTTTTTCTGCTCTCTTGATAAAGAACTCCGATGGGAATTTTTCCCTTCTTGCTGTTATAATCCCATTCATCAGCTAATTCAATTGCCTTTTTCATTCCATCTTTATTATCAATCTTATACATTTCCCTATCTTCCTCAGCAGTTTCAACATTGAATACAAGGCAATGCTGCATCATCTCAATATATGAAAAACCTTTATGTTTTATTGCTTTTTCAATGATTTCAGCAGTATGATTAATATCTCTTGGATCGCATCTTGCAATAAAACTCATTCCAGAAGCCAAGGCTAATTTAATCGGATTAAGAGGTTTGTTAAACTCTCCCAAAGGTTCTGCTTTATTTACATAACCTTGCCTGGAAGTGGGAGTTGCCTGTCCTGTTGTTAATGCAAAATTCTGGTTATCTGCAACAATATATGTCATGTCAAAATTAAATCTTCCTGCATGAATAAAATGTTCCATGCCTTCTGCATATGCATCTCCATCACCTGCAAAACCCAATACAGTCAAATTAGGATTTCCTAATTTGATTCCATAGCAGGTTGGAATGACTCTTCCATGCAAGCCATAAATCCCGCTCATATTAATGTAATCATATATTTTTTGATGACAGCCAATTCCAGTTGCCATTGCAAAATGTTCCTGCTTATAACCTTCGCTAATGAGTTTTGCAAGCGCTTTTTTAACAGATTCCAATATAAGAAAGTTCTTGCATCCTGGACACCAGGTAATCTCCTGGTCTGTTCCTAGTTTTTGTTTTATTTGTTCGATTGTCATTTGATTTTCTGTATTTCCCCCTTTAATTCATCGCTTGTAAAAGGCTTTCCATCATATTTTAATATCCTGTTTTCAATCTTGATTCCTGTTTTCTCTCTTATCAATCTTCCTAGCTGTCCTGTAACATTTTGTTCAATTAATATAACTTTATTTGCATTTTCAATTTCCTTTTTAATCTCATCTGACATTGGTTTCATATACAAAACCTGCAAAAATTTCCAATTACCTTTTGAAGGATTTTCAATTGATTCATCAATTGCATCAATTGCATCAAGAATAGCTGTTTTATTTGAACCCCAGCTTATTACTAAGTTTTTCGCATTTTTGTTTCCATAAATCTTAATCATCTGGAATATTTTGGCTTCTTCTTTTATTTTTTCATATTTTCTTATCCTATCATCTGCATTTTTTTTTGCAACAGCAGGAATTTCAGTTGTATTTCCATATTCATCATGCTCATAAGAACTTGCCTTTACAATTCCTTCTCCAGGAACTTTTCTCTTAACCTCAACAGGAATAATCTTATTTGGTTTCCTGTCTGTTGAAAATTCTGATTCAGCTAAATGCTTGTCAGAAAGAATTATTGACAAAGCTCCATATTTCTCACTTAGATAAAAAGCTTCATTGGTTTTTTCAGTGCATTCAATTGGATCTCCAGGAGCAATCACAATACGGGGAAATTCTCCATGCCCGGCTCTAAGTGCAACATCTAAATCTGCTTGGGTTGAATAAGTAGGTATGCCTGTTCCAGGCCCTGGACGTGATGCCAAATAAACAATCAAAGGTATTTCAGATATCCCCTGCATGCTCAATGCCTCTGTCATTAAATCATAACCACCTCCAGAACTTCCAATCATTGTTTTTGCTCCTGCAAAACTAGCTCCTAATCCTGCATTTGCAACAGCAATCTCATTTTCAGGCTGGAAAACCAAAAAATTATGTTCAATTTGTTTTGCAGCAAGTTCATGCATAACAGCAGTGGCAGGAGTCATCGGATAACTTAAGTATAAATCTATTTTAGAATTAATTGCACCTTCTGCAACTCCCTGGCTTCCACTCATCCGCAAAATAGAATTTTTCAGTTTTTTAAGTTCAAATTTTTTTCCCTTGTTATTAAATCCTTTTTCAGAAGCTGAAATTGCTTCTTGATTATTAAATTCTTTTTTTATTCTATCAATTAAAATACGTTTGTCAATTCCGAAGATTTTAATTAAAGCTCCTGCAAGTGCAATATTAAGATTTCTTCCAAGTCCATCAAACTCTTTAAAATCAATAATAAATCCATTATTTTTTAATTCATTTTTGTGCAAAACAATGGTTTTTTCATCCATGGCAACAATTCCATCTAATTTTGATTCATAGCTTCCAACTCTTTTATCAGAAATAGAAAGTATATTGAAATTATGCCCACCCCTTATAAGCGATGGGTAATCTCTGTAATTAAATGTAAAATATCCTTGTTCAGTAAGAATATCCGATACTATCTGGGATACTTTGTTTATTCCCTGCCCTGCCTTGCCGCCAATTAAAATATTAAATCTCATTTCTTTTTATTCTAAATTAGTATTTATAGAGTATGAAAGAGGATTTTTAAACCTTGTGAACCCTGTTCACAAGGGTCCTAAGAATTGTAAAATAATTCTTTAAATGTTATGAATGTGAGTTCGTAACCTTCTAAAAAATACAGAGTATTTTTTTAAAACTTCCGAATATTAATTAAATAACTATTTATAATTAATACACTCAACAACTTGTATATTATCAAAAAAATATCTTTCTTTAGAAATTATTTTAAGATTCACTTTTTTAAGATAATAATTTAATTCCTTTTTCATAAAATAATCATAATATTTGCTTTCCCAGAGTTTTGCTATTCTAAAACCAAGCCATGAAATAATCATATTTTTTGGAGTATCATAATCCACAATAATTATTTGCCCATTTTTCTTAGTAGTTCGAATCATCTCTTTTAATATCATTAATCCTATTTCTTCAGGCATGTCATGCAATCCAAAAGACATTGAAGAAACATCAAAGAAATTATCTTTATAACCAATTTTTGATGCATCAGAATTTATAAATTTAATTTTATAATCAGGTTTAATTTTTTTCCTTGCATATTTTAGCATATCTGGAGAAAGGTCAATCCCCATCACCTCAAAACCTTTTTTTGCAAAATTAATAGACTGATTTCCAGAACCACAAGCAACATCTAAAATTTTATTATTTTTCTCTTTTATTTTATCGGTAACTTTTTTCCTAACAGGTATTAGAATAACATTCATATAATCATAAACAAAAGCCCATTTTTTAAAAAATCTATAATTATACCATTTATAGTTTTCTCTAATATTCATAGTTGTATAATAAAAACTATTAGATATAAATCTTTGTTTATGATTAAGAATCAAATATTACTAACAATTATATTGGATATGAAATCCTTGGATAATCTCTTGCTTACATTAATTATCTCTATTCCAAGAATATTATCATTTTCATCTAAATCAATAATAGTATCATTATCTATTTTTTTATTTTTAGCAAACTCGCCTTTGCTAAATTCAATATAAACTGCATCAGCATATTTGTCATATTCAATTTTCATTTTATATCCAATACACCGTTATAAGCTTTATATATTTATCTTTCTCATAAATAATCTCAATTTTTCCTCTTCCCAAATCCTTTTGAACATAATATTTGCCTTCCAATTTATAACTCTTATCAGGATTATTAATTGCATTAATTATTTCTTCATCCTTGATTTTTCTCTTTTTTAGCCTGTTTTTAATATGGTCTGTGAATTCAATATCAATAAAAAATGATATAATAATAGGATTATATATTTAATTATCCTAAGAATTCAATGAAGAGCTTTCTCAAGCCCTAACTTTATTTCCAACACGTTTGTAATCAACAACTGCTTGCACTAATAAATTTCTTCCAGGGCTTATTACATCAGATCAGGAGTAATTTCAATATCAAATCTTCTTCTTGGTTCACAACTTCCCATATACAATAATCCAATTGTTCCGCTTATGTCAACATCAGATTCTCCCATATTCTTTATATTAATCAATTATTTTTAAGGATATATATTCTTCAATAACCTATTTAAATTATCATTCTTTATTTGTATAATGAAAAAGAGGTATCGAAAAGGTGTTTTTATTGTAGTCTATATAATGGAAAAAAATAAGATATTTTATCTTTTGGTAAAAAGAAAACTTCATTGGAAAGGCTGGGAATTTCCAAAAGGGGGAATAGAAAATAAAAATCATTTAAATGATGTAAAAAGAGAAACCAAAGAAGAAACCGGCCAGTTTCCTGTTAAAATAAAATCTTTTAATAAAAAAGGAAAATATCTATATGATAAACAATATCCCGATAGAAAGGGGTTTATAGGGCAATCTTATAGATTATTTTCAGCTGAAATAAAAAACAAAAAAATAACTCTTGATAAAAGAGAGCATTCAGATTTCAAATGGCTGGATTTTGATAAAGCCTGGGCAAAATTAAGCTTTCCCAACCAGAAGATATGCTTAAATATTGTGAATAAGGGGTTGAAGAAATAGAGAATTATAGGGGTAATTATTTATTTTTTTCAGGAATATGTGTAAATTTGTCTAATTCCTCTTTTGTAAATCTTCCAATATCAACAAACATATCGGAATATTTTTTCATTTCTTCTGCAATTACTCTAGAATCACCAAAAATTATTATCTGTTTTCCCATTCCTTTGGAAGTTTTTACAGATTCTAATAAATCAATATCTCCTGATAAAACGACTGCAATATCAAAGATATCTTTATGAGTAAAATCTACTAAATCAACTGCTAACTGAACATCAACACCTTTTTGAAATACCTTAAGTTCGGATGGGCTAAATTGCAAGGGTTTTGATTTGATTTCAAAGAAAAAATATGATTTTGCAAATTTAAAAAAAACTTTTTGCTTTTCCTGTTCTTTTTTAGATTTAGTAAAAAGTTCTTTTAAATATTTTTCTTCATTAGGATTTTGATTAATGCTTTTTTCAATTTTTTGTATTAAATTATCCGTATATTCTCCAGTATAAAGATAAGTTCTAATATGAGTTAAATTACAATTTTTATATTGCAAATTATTATTTAAATATTCTAAAATAAAATTTTTAATTTTATTAAAATCTATAAACCTAAATTCTCCTCTTTCTCTTGATAAGCTAAAAACACTTTGTTCAAAGTTCTTTTCATCTATTAAAATTAGAACCCTCATTTTTATAGTGAATGGAGAGACTCACTGTCCTGTATTAAACAGAACGTCTCTCCTTACAAAATTTTTCTAGTTATACAATTAAAACATCTAAATTTATAAACATTTGTATTCTAAATTAATCAAGAAAAAATGATAACACTTTCAATTGTTGCGATTGTAATAGATAATCTAGAAATTACAAAAAGATTCATATCAAGCATAAGACAATATACTTCGACTAATTACGAATTAATTTTAATTGATAATAAATCAAAGGATAAAGAAACAATAGAATTTATTAAAAATTCAGCTGATAAATATTTTAGATTTGATAAAAGAGTCTCTATTTCTCATGCATGGAACAAAGGAATTGATTTGGCAGAAGGAGAATATTTAGTAATAGCAAATAATGATATGGTTGTTCCAAAAGAATGGTTTGAAAAATTAAAAAAACCATTTGATATTGATAAAAAATGCGGGATTGTATCTCCGTTAACTTTTTGGAATTATAATTTTGGATTAGATACAAAAAGAATTAAACCTTTAAAAAGCTTTTTTAAAAAATTTAAGAATAAATTTATTAAATTAAAAAAATGGAATCAAGGGATATGGGGAGAATTTTTATTGTTCAAAAAAGAAATATTAATTGAATTAGATAAATTTTCAGAAGAATATCCTATTGCTTCAGCAGAAGACATTGATTTATTGTTTACTTATTATAAAAATGGATACAATGTTTATATTCAACCAGAAGTTTTTGTTTATCACGAAGGTAATGCTTCACATAAATTACTTGGGAAAGAAAAGGAAAAAATATGGAATGATAATTATCATAAAATTTTTGTTCCAAAATGGAAAAAATTTTCAAAGGATATATAAAATGAAAAATTTCTGGAAACAGCATGAAAAGAACATTATAATTCATGGAGAAAAGATGAATATAATTGAATCATGCTTAGACCGGCACGCTGAAAAAACTCCTGATAAATTAGTCTTTGTCTTTGAAAACGAAAATGGAAAAATAAAAAAATTTACGTATAAACAGCTTCAAAAAGAAGTTAATAAGTTTGCAAATTTATTAAATGGGTTGAATATTAAACCATCTTCAAGAGTGTTTATATTTCTTCCAAAAATACCTGAAATGTATATTTCTATTTTAGGAATAATTAAGCAGGGGAGCATAGCTGTTCCATTATTTGAAGCATTTCAAAAAGATGGTTTGGAATTGAGATTGGAGAAAGGAGATGCAGATGTTTTAATAACCAACAAAGAATTAAGCATGAGAATTCCTAAAGATATTAATAAAAAAGTTCCTGCATTAAAGCATATTTTTATTGTTGATGAAAAAAATTACCAGAATCAAATTAAAAAGCAATCAGAAGAATTTCATGCAGTTTTAAAAAATAGAAAAGACACTGCAACAATGATTTTTACCTCATCAACAGCAGGAACCCCTGTTGCAGGAATACAGATTCCTCATCAAGCACTTATTCAGCAGAATTATACAGCAAAACTTGTTTTAGGATTAAATAAATACTCAAATTACTGGTGCACTGCTCACCCTGGATGGGTAACAGGAACTATTTATGGGATTATTGCCCCGCTGTCAATAGGATGCACAAATTATATTTTAGAGGCTCATTTTGATGCAAAAAACTGGATTAATTTTTTAAAAAAGAACAAAATTTCAGTGATTTACACTGCTCCAACAGCATTAAGAATGCTTAAACCAGAAATTAAAAAACAAGATTTAAAGCTTGTAAGAAATATTTGTTCAGTAGGAGAGGCTCTTAATACTTCTCTTTTTGATTTTTACAAAAAATTAGGGGTTGGAATAAATGATAGTTACTGGCAGACAGAAACAGGTGCAATTGTTATTGCGACCTGGAAAGGTTTAAAAAAAAGGCATGGAAGCATGGGAAAGGCAATTCCAGGAATAACAGCAGAAATAATAGATGACACTATTGCATTAAAACCAGATTTCCCTTCAATTATGACTGGAATCTACAAGCATAAAAATATGTACAAAAGATACTTCAAAAATGACTGGTTCAGGACAAATGACAGTGCAACAAAAGACAAAGACAGATATTTTTTCTTTATAGGAAGAAAAGATGATATTATAAAAACTAGTGGAGAGCGTGTAAGCCCAATTGAAATTGAATCAATATTAATGAAACATAAAACAGTAAAAGAAGCAGCAGTTATAGGAATTCCGGATGAATTAAAAGGGAATGTTTTGAGGGCTTTCGTTGTTTTAAACAATAATTTTAAACCTAGTGATAATTTAAAACAAGAACTCTCAATGTTTGTCAAGCAGAATTATGCAGGACATTCTTATCCAAAAGAAATAGAATTCATACAATCCTTGCCAAAGACAAATTCAGGAAAGATAATTAGGATGAAATTAAGAGAGATGATTCATTAAGTTTATAAACAAATATTTTGGTATTCTATAACTTAAAAATTTAATTTTTTTATATGTCAAAAGATAATTCAACAACGACTTATGAATCAGGAAATCCTTACAAGGACGTAACTATAGAAGAAGCAGGCTCTGGAATATTTCAAATATCTGGAGATTTAGGAGAAGGAATTTTTAAAAATTACCAAGAAAAACTTAAAAATGATTACAATAATTCTCCATTATTGCAATATTTATTTAAAGATTCTAGAGGAAGATTAAGAAATGCAAATCCTTTTATAAAAGTGTTATTAGAATCTTTTTTGGAACAAAAAGGTTTAGCATTTCCAAGATTCATGAATCTTGGAGTTGCTCTAAAATATTTTCCAAGAGAATTAGGTTCTTTTACAATAGATATAGGATTTGTTTTAAGAAGTAACATAGATTTCTATAAACCAAATAATACAATTGTAGAAGATCTGACAGATCAAGTTAAAACTTTAAGAGGCAATTTAGAATTTCCAGTTTTAATATCCCTTAGAGGAACAAAACTTCAATCATATCCTGGCTCAAGATACGATAGTCTTTCTTTTAGGCTTACAGAAGAAACAGAAATTATATCTTCTCTAGTATTGAATCAAGAAGGTTATTTTTCACCAGATGAACTTGATGAAAATATTTGTTTGCCAAAAACAACCAGACAAGAAAGAAGACCTGGAGATTTAGAGTTAATAGTTGGACAATCAGGGCTTTGCAGAGCTTACATAAATGTTTTTGGTGATATTGATACAGAAACAAAAGATTTAGGAATAACAGATTATAGTCCTGTTCTTGTTGTAAAAAAATAATAAAGATAAAATTAGAGATGAAAGAGAAAAAATAAAACTTTAAAATAATCTAAATCTATAAAAATAAAATTTATGAGAAATTATCATTCATTAGATATAACTCATCTTGCAAAAGACAGAAAAATTATTGAGGCAGTTTTACTAGATAGATATAAGCCTTATGGTGGAGAATGTGGCAGTAATACTGTTAAATCTGGTTATGAGTTTGACCCTATTAACAGCAGGAGAAATTGCTGGATTAACTGCAAGACTTATTTCCTTGGATGTTAAAAGTTTTGGTTTTACAGATACCCCTTCCTTAAGGGAAGATTTGTAAATTATCCATATATCTTAGAATCAAATTTTCTTCTTTTTAGATTTTTTCTTGCCTTTATGTTTTTTTAAAAAAGCTTTTATTTTTCTTATTTTTGAAGCCTTGCCTTTATCGCTTCCAAGTCTTGAATGTTTCTTATTAATTATCTTGCGTTTGCTCTTCCTGGCTTTCTTCTTCATTTTTACTCCTCTTTTTACTATAAATAAAATAGCTGATAAATCTGGACTCAGTGGTAAAGTGCCTTAAACAACTGTTGGAATTATCTTAACCTATCAACTTGTTTTAAAGGTTATCTTTATCGCTATATAGTCAAGCTTAACAAATACAGGTTTCGTATAGTGAGTTATAGTCCAGTCACCATATTAATGGCAAGTATTTGACAGAGGCTGCAATAATAGCACCCTTTCCAGGGCAACTGGATTATCAGCCAATCATATAATAATTCTAGGGTTTATATTGTTATCTTACCTTTTTAAAATGATTACAACAATTAAATATAATGTATAAATGGTACATTGCTTTTTGATTTAATTATAATAGTTACTACTTTAAAATGATAATAGATAGAAAGATTTATATAACTTTAAAATATATTAATCTATGAAAAACATAACCATGCAAACAGAAATGCCTGAAAGTTTAAGATTAATAGAAACAAGATCAGCTTATGAAGCTTTAATAGTTGAAAGAGGCTCTTATGAAGGTTTTGATCCAGACTATTTAGCTTCAGAAGGATTTGTACCGCCTTTTGTAGAACCAGTAATAAAAAGTGTCCCTCAAGAATTTAACTTTGATTAATTATTTTTCTTCTTTTTATTTTTAGAATTTTGAATGCTTTTTTAAAAATCTTTTATTTAGATAATAAGCCAACCCTATCACAACTATCAATCCTATTAAAGAAAGTGTGAATTTTAGCCAATCATCAGCAAATTTCCAGTAATCAACAACCCCGAATATTATTATCCCTATTCCTCCAAACATTAATCCAGCTCCAACAAATTCAAGTCCAAACACCAAACCACCAATAGCAATAATAATTATTCCCAAAGGCAAGGCAATTAAAAATACTCCTCTTGAATATTTTTTCTGGGCATCCTCAAATTCTTTCTGGCATTTTATATAGCTGTATTCACAATAACCCCCTTCAGCTGGAATTGGTTTTCCTCCTGCAACTGCTGGCGGATAAGTGTTATTTATCCATCTTCCTCCTGCCTCAATACATTCGCTTGGAAGATTAATTTGCGGGCAATAATCATTATATTCAGGAGATTTTCCGTAAAAGGTGTTTATTCCATAAATTCCAACTGAAACTGTTAGTATAAATATCGCAATTCCAAAAACCAGATTTTTTACATTCATATTATTATAAGGGATTTTACCTTTATATATGTTATTATCTTTCTTAAATAAATTTGCAAAAATATTTATTATATATCAATCAGCATGTTGTGAAATAATTAGATAATTTGTTTTCTCTTGATGAATTTATTCATCAACCTGTTTTTATCATAAAAATCCATACATAACTTACCCTAGGATTAATTAATGAATAAATTTATAATCCTCATAATTCTTGAATATTTATATGCCTCCATCGCTCAGTGGTAGAAAAATTTTGCATTTGCAAAATAGAATTAACTTACTACAGATGCGAAATTTTTGAGCAACGGATTGCTAATGATATATAAAAAATTTATATATTATTAAGATTGAGTAGGAATAACGCATATAGCTAATCAGAGTATTGTATTTTTAACACCAATAAGTTTTAAATACTGCTACTACTTATAATAATCAATTAACACCATGGGGATAGGAAACTAACCCCATGATTCCTTAAAATGTATTCTAAAAATAAAAAGGTAATAATTTATATTGACGGCAGCAATTTTTATTTTTCTATTAAAAAGACATTTAATTGCAAAGTGAATATTGAAGGATTTTGCAAGAAACTTTCAGGCAATAATGACCTTGTTGGTATTAATTATTATATCTCTCCAGTAGGAGAAAGTAATCCTGATATGTATACTGAACAACAAAAGTTTTTTGAGAAACTGAAAAAGATTGATAAATTAAAGATTGTATTTGGCAGGTTAGAAAAACATAAAAAAGATGGAAAAACATTTTATGTTGAGAAAGCAACAGACATAAATATTGCACAAGACTTAATTTTTGATGCTATTGATAATAGTTATGACAAGGCATATTTAATATCCAATGATGGAGATTTTTCAGGAGTTATTCATTCTATAATAAAGAGATTTAATAAGGAAATTGTTTATGTTGCAATTGGAAACAATAAATCTATCTCTTACCATCTAAAAAATGTTGCTTCCAAGACAATTAGGATTACCAAAGATTTTATCAATGATGTTTGTATTTAGATAAGAAATGTAGTGTAGTATCCCGATATTACTTCGTTTTAGATTAGCCTGATTATCTTTTACCATTTTTTATAAATTTATTAATTTAAATCTTAATCCTATCCATACAGAA